>NZ_JANSHG010000096.1:0-9821 GCF_047461555.1 Synechococcus sp. WC101 | reverse complement strand
CGTCGAGCGCAAGGGCAGAACCACCTACCTCTATAGCGAGTTTGAAATCGGGGCCGACTACTTCCACAGCCTGGATCAGGGGCGCGATCCCGAAACAGATCAGGTGGTCTGGGGATCCCTTTCCGGGCCCTTTCGGTTTGTTAAAAAACAGGATTTTTCCTGCTACTTGCCCCGCTGGAGCTAGCTCCCCATCCAAACCCAGAAGGCCAGGATCCCATCCAGAGCAAGAGCAACAGGGCAAACCCCCAGCAGCCTGTCCATCCAAGGCTGGACATAGGGCCGCTGACCAGGTAGTACACAAAAGGATAGCTTGGTAGCCCCGCACTTGAGTGCGGGGCGGAAAAGCCCGCTAGCCACTTTAGTCGCTTACCCATGATGGGGGTCGTTGATATAGTTTCATAGCTCAAACAACCTCTTCCTGACTTCTCCCACCAAGACCTTTTTCCTTCTCTTTGGCCAAAAAATAAGATAAACAACCGCTAGCCCCACACCATGGTTGTAGTGATTGTACCGTTGACTTTCCTCTCGCACTATCGCTTATTTAGGTTGGAACAAAGAACAAAAACAAGAATGCGGTTTTAACCAAAACTTTGTTTTCGTCCTAACAGGTCGGTTCAAGGAGCGTATCGTGCAATTATGTCAGCATTATGGCATGGAGTTTATTGAGGTAGAGGAGGCGTACAGCTCGCAGGCAAGCTTCCTAGATGGAGATGAGCTACCTAGTTATGGTGAAAAACCCGACGGGTGGAGACCCTCTGGGCTGAGGCAAATGCTGCCGCCAACCTGCTTAAGAAAGTCAGCAGAACCTTGGGGCTTTGCGTTAAGGAACTGTCTAGAGGCGCTTTGACAACGCCGTTGCGGGTTCTTTTGTGGACTGCGTAAGAATCCCCCGCCTTTAGACGGTGGGAGTGTCAACAGGCCCCCCTGGCTGGTGGAGCGAGGTCAAGGCGCTCGACATCGGCCCAGCGGATCTGCCGGCGCAGCCCACCCAGACGGGGTAGGTGGATTGCATGCCCACCTCGTCCACCCGAACCTGCTGGCTTAGGGATCCCAGCAGCGCCGCCATTCAGTCCAGATCCTGGAAAACTGGCCCTGGAGCTAAGCTAGTAGAGCCTCCAGAGAACCTGAGAAAAGGGTTTGTTGGCCGCTTGTCGATTGAGTCTTGAGTGATTGATATGTAATGAATGTATGAAAGCTCAGCTTCCGGTTACAATTTTGACGGGCTTTTTGGGCAGTGGTAAAACCACGCTGCTCAAGCGCATCTTGCAGGAGGAACACGGGCTGCGCATCGGGGTTATCCTCAACGAGTTTGGCGAGATCTCCATCGATGGCGAACTGGTCAACATGCCCCAAGGAGGGCTGATGCAGCTCAGCAACGGCTGTCTCTGCTGCACGGTGCGGGAGGATCTCGAACGGGCGGCTCGCGAGCTGCTTCAGCATGCCCAGGCGTTGGACTACCTGGTGGTGGAGACCAGCGGCGTGGCGGATCCCAGGCAGGTGGCCGAGCTGTTTGTACAGAGAACCTTCCACGAGGAGCTGCGCCTGGATGGGATGGTGACCCTGGTGGATGGGGCCGAGTACTGGCGCAACTTCCAGCGGTCCCAAACTACCGCCCACCAGATCAGCAGCGCCGACATCTTGCTCCTGAACAAGGTAGATTTGATCACCCCAGCCGAACAAGAGAAGATCCTGTTAGATCTGCGTCGCTACAACCCCGACGCTCCCTGTCTGCCCACCACCCACGCCCAGGTGCCCCTGGCCCGCATTTTGGATGTGCACGCCTTTCGCCCAGAGCTGTGGGATCCCAAGCTCTCCGCTGCCGAGGCTGAAGGTCACGCTCACCCCAGTCACCATCTGGAAGAAGACGGGATCCAATCTCTGAGCTTTCAACTGCAGCAACCGCTGGATCTGGCGGCCTTCCGCGATTGGCTGCAGGATCTGCCGGAGACGATTTTTCGCGCCAAGGGGGTGCTGTGGGTTGCGGACGAGCCGCAGCGGGTTATCTTTCATCAGGTGGGCCGACGACAGACCCTCTTCTTGGAGCGGGAGTGGGATCCCGATGAGCCGCGTTGGTCAAAAATTGTCTTCATCGGCAAGGAACTAGAGCGGGAAGCGCTGGCCGCCGGCCTCAACCGGCTGTGTCGGGCAACCGCCGCCTGCCCATGAGTCCAAGTTTTGGGATGGGATAACCGCGATGGCCCGCAGCAAACTTTCAGAACAAGAACAACAGCAAATTGTTAGCACCTACCGCGGCTCGGCAGCCACTGCCGCCGAATTGGCCGAGCAATTTCGGGTAAGCGTTACCACCATCACCCGTGTCCTCAAGGAAAACATCGCTGCCGACGAGTACCAGCGGCTGATCCAGCTCAAACGCTCAGCAGCTCGCCGCAAAGACACGGGCGAGGAACCCACCCTTCCCCTGGACGGCATGGAGGGGCAACAGGTCTTGCCCCCACAGGGGGCTGCCGACGCCTCCGATCTCAGCGATGTCAGCGAAGGGGAGCGGATCCCTGAGGACAGGACGGCCACGGTGGCAGAACTGGCCCCCGAAGAATTGCCGGCCCAGCTCGTAGCCGAGCTTCAAGAAGACCTAGAAGACGACGAGGACAACGACCTGGAAGACGAAGAAGACGATGACGACGAAGAAGAGGATGCCGACGATTTTTTAGACGACGCGGCAGCGGTGCCCTCAGAAGATCCCTTGGCGGATCCCGTCCATCACATCCAAGTACTCCCCCTAGAGAAGCTCGACCTGCCTGAGACCTGTTATGTTGTGGTGGATCGCTACCAAGAGCTGACCACCCGCCCCCTCAAGGAATTTCTGGGGCTGGGATCCCTGCCCGTAGAGGGGATCGAAAACGCCAATACGCTGCCCATTTTCGACAACCACAAGGTGGCTCGGCGCTTTTCCGAGATGAGCCGTCGTGGCAGCAACACCTATCCGCCCTACCGGGTCATCCAATTTCCCGGATACATTCTGGAGATTGTACGCCCACAATTGCAGAAGAAAGGCATTACCCATCTGCTAATCGATGGACAAATTTACAGCCTGTGAGGTGTAGCCGCCGAATTCAACTACAGCTTGCTCTTTCGTCAGGAGATCCAGCGCACCGACGGAAACTCCACTGACAAAGGTTTTAGCTTATGGGACGATATAGGTTCTGGCCAAGCAGGCTGTAACTGCCCAGTTGTCTAAATTAAAAGTCTTAACCAGAACACTCAACCATGGATCCTCAAAAGATCAACGGATAGACTTATGTCGGAGTTTCAACTGGTTTCTTCCTATCAGCCCACGGGGGATCAACCCAAGGCGATTGCCGGCTTGGTGAAGTCGATTTTAGAGGGCCATCGCTTTCAAACCCTGCTGGGGGCAACCGGAACCGGCAAAACGTTTACCATTGCCCATACTATCCAGCAAGTCGGCAGGCCCACCTTGGTGATGGCTCCCAACAAAACCTTGGCCGCCCAACTGTGTAACGAGCTGCGAGAGCTTTTTCCCTACAATGCCGTCGAATATTTCATCAGCTATTACGACTATTATCAACCGGAAGCCTATGTGCCCAGCACCGATACTTACATCGCCAAGTCTTCTTCCATCAACGATGAGATCGACATGTTGCGGCACTCCGCTACCCGCTCTCTATTTGAACGGCGAGATGTCATCGTGGTGGCCTCGGTAAGCTGCATCTACGGCTTGGGCATGCCGGAGGAATACCTGAAGGCTTCCATCCCCTTCCAAGTCGGCCAGGAGATCAACCAGCGGGAGGTCTTGCGGGATCTGGCCGGCATTCAGTACGAGCGCAACGACCTGGAGCTGGCGCGGGGGCGATTTCGCGTCAAGGGCGATGTGCTGGAAATTGTGCCGGCGTATGAAGATCGGGTGATCCGCATTGAATTTTTTGGCGATGAGATCGAGGCCATTCGCCTGATTGATCCGGTTACAGGTGAGATTTTGACCAGCCTCAGCGCCCTCAGAGTCTACCCGGCTCGCCACTTTGTAACGCCAGAAGCCCAGTTGCAGCAGGCGATCCTCAACATTGAGCAGGAGCTGGAGGAGCAACTGGCTTTCTTTCGCAAACAAGGCAAGCTACTGGAAGCCCAACGGCTAGAACAGCGCACCCGCTACGACCTGGAAATGCTGCGGGAGGTGGGCTATTGCAACGGCATCGAAAACTACTCTCGGCACCTGACGGGGCGCAAGGAAGGGGAGCCGCCTGCTTGTTTAGTGGATTATTTCAAGGCCAACGATTGGCTCTTGGTGGTGGACGAATCCCACGTCACCGTGCCGCAAATCCGCGGCATGTACAATGGGGATCGCGCCCGCAAGCAGGTGCTGGTGGATCACGGGTTTCGCCTGCCCAGCGCCCTCGACAACCGCCCTCTCAAAGCCGAGGAGTTCTGGGCCAAAGTCCACCAATGCGTCTTTGTTTCCGCCACGCCCGGCAACTGGGAACTGGAGCAAAGCGGAGCCCAATTTGAAACGGTGGTGGAAAACGGCAAAACCCTGAAGTTCTATGTGCCGGGCACCGGTCGGGTTATAGAACAGGTCATTCGGCCCACCGGGGTGGTGGATCCGGAAGTGCATGTCCGCCCCACAGCCGGGCAGGTGGAGGATTTGTTGGGAGAGATCTACCTGCGATTGGAACGTTCGCAGCAGGGCCTCCCGGAACGGGTCATTGTGACCACCCTCACCAAACGCATGGCCGAAGATCTCACAGAATACTTGCAAGAACGCGGGATCCGGGTTCGCTATTTGCATTCCGAGATCAGCTCAATTGAGCGGATCGAAATTTTACAAGATTTTCGCGAAGGAGCTTTTGACGTACTGGTAGGGGTCAATTTGTTGCGGGAAGGGTTGGATTTGCCGGAAGTCTCCTTGGTGGCCATTTTGGACGCGGATAAAGAGGGATTTTTGCGGGCGGAGCGATCCCTGATTCAGATGATCGGGCGAGCAGCGCGCAATGTCCGTGGCACGGTGGTGATGTACGCCGACACCCTGACCGGCAGCATGGCCCGGGCCATCGCCGAAACCCAGCGCCGCCGGGAGATTCAATTGCAATACAACCGCCAACACAACATCACTCCTAAGCCCATTATTAAGAAAAACAGCAACGCCATTCTGTCTTTTTTGGCCATCTCCCGCAAACTCAACAGCCAAGACCTGGAAAAAGCCTTTCCAGTTGCAGACGAAATCCCTCTTTCGGAGATTCCAGAGCTGATCGGCCAACTGGAACTGAAGATGAAAGCAGCGGCCAAAAACCTGGAATTTGAAGAAGCTGCGCAACTGCGAGACCAAATTAAAAAGCTGCGCCAACGCCTTTTGGGCCACCATCAGAGCACTTAAGGTCCTCGCTTGGATCGGCCAAAATCGGGATTTGCTTATGCCACCATAGGCTTACAGCAGCATCCTAGGGATCCCCGAGACAATGGGCGTTCGGGTCCAACGAGCCATTCGAGACTCTGTCCTGCTGAAGGGAGCGGCCCTGGCGGTGGGGCTGATAGCCGGGATTGGCCTCTGGCTCCTGCCCGCTCCGGTCTCCAAGGCTGCTGGGATCCCGGTGGCCCAAGCCCTCGAGTTGCGGGATCCCGGCTTTTCCCACCCCACTCCTGCCGAAGCGCCAACTCTTGAGGGATCCCCTTCCCCGACCTCTAGCCCACTGCGGATCCCCTTGACCGGCCAAGAGGGCACAGAAGTCTTGGTGGGGAACATTCCGGTGTTTCGCCTGCAGACGGCAGAATACCCCAGCGATGTGCGGGCCGACAACGTGCGGGCAATCATTGAGCGCTTCTTGGAAGAAGGCCAGTTGCCAGAGCCGGAGGTACGGGTGGCCCAGGATGCCAACGGCCAGTACGTCCTCCGCCTGGGAGAAAGAGGTCGCTTTGAGGCCACCCAGCGGTATCTGTTTACCGTCACCTATGCCGACGCCGCCGCCGAGCGCAGGGTGCCGCTGGGCCAGGTGAGCCTCAACGACGTGCGTCTGGTGGCCAACACTTGGGCGCGGCGGCTGGAGCAAGCCATTGCCGAGTACCGGCAGGATCGGCTGGATCTGCAGCGGGCGCAGGATCCGCGCGTGCTGATGCTCACCATCCTGGCCGGGCTGGCCACCGTGGCAGTGGGGTTCTTTCTCTGGCGGCTGTTCGACCGCAGTCTCGTCCGCCTGCAAAGTTGGTTGGAGCTCAAGGCCGACCCGGCCTGGGGGAGCTGGATCGACATCGCAGGGGTGCTGCTGCGAGGCCTGGGGGCAATTCTCATTGCCGGCATCTCTCTGGATCGCGGCATCAGCTTTATACCTGCCCTGCGGCCTTTTCAGCGCGCTTTTTACCTGGGCTTGGGGCGCGTGGTGGCCACGGCGCTGGGCGTCCTCACCCAACCGCTGCCCAATTCCAGCGTCTCCATCGCCAGCTTGCTGGTCTTTTTTGTGCTGGCCGCTTTGGTCTTCACCGTTGCCCACTACGTCAGCGTTGGCTTTAAGCAGCGGTTTCTGAGCCGGCTGGGACTGGATCTGGGCACCCAGGAGTCTACAACGGCCATCTTCAAGTACATCCTCACCCTGTTCGGGATCCTCTTGGTCTTGCCCTTCAGTGGCCTCAATTTGGGATCCCTGGCGGTGATTGCCGGGGCGGTGGGTTTGGGGATCGGTTTTGGTCTGCAAAACCTCTCCAACAACTACATCAGCTACATCGCCATCCTGCTGGAGCGCCCCATCCAAGTCGGGGATCTGGTGGAAGTGGACAACCTGCTCGGCACCGTGGAGCGCATTGGCCCGCGGGCCACCGTCCTGCGCACTTTGGATCGCATCTTTGTAATCGTGCCCAACTCCCGCTTCACCGAGTCGAAGGTGGTGAACTGGAGCTACCGGGATCCCCGCTGTCGCATCCACATTCCCGTGGGCGTGGCCTACGGCTCCGATACCACCTTGGTCACCGAAGCCCTGCTCAGCGCCGCCAAGGAAAATCCGCGGGTACTGAGCAGCCCCGCCCCGCAGGTGTGGCTCAAGTCTTTTGGCCCCTCTTCCCTCAACTTTGAGCTGCTGGTGTGGATCAACCGGCCCCAGGATCAATTTGTCTTGATCAGCGAGCTGAACTTTGCCATCGAAGCAGAGTTTCGCCGGCGTGGGATCCGCATCCCCTTCCCCCAGCAAGATATTCACATTCGCAGCCTCGAAGGATTTGCTCCCCCCAGTCAAAACGGCGGATCCCGTTCCCTGCCCGATGCCGCTTCCATTCAGTCCGCCCTCAGCGAAGCGGCAAAATCGTTGGAAGACCAAAATGGCGTTTCCTGAGCGACACCATGCTGCAACGGTTAGATGAGGCACTGGGTAGCTTTGGCAGCCATCCGTGTTGGGCTGAACTGAAGCAAATGCAGCTCCTAAGACAGCTCTGGCCGGAAGTGGTGGGAGAGGCGGTAGCAGCGCAAACCTATCCCCTCAACCTGCGCCGCCAGGTGCTACAGGTGGCCACCTCTACCCCGTCCTGGGCGCAAAACTTAACTCTGCAGCGCCAGCTCATTCTCAGGAAACTCAACAGCCGCCTGCACCCTCCTCTCAGCGACATTCGCTTCAGCCCCGGCGCTTGGCACGAGGGATCCAGCCCGTCCGCTCCCCACCCTGATGGGGAGTTGGTAGGCAAGTTTTACCCCATCTCATCTGCAACCCCAGCCCAAAAGCAGCCTGCAACCGCTCGCCGCTCCGGCTCACGGCCGTCTCCCGCCGATGCTAAAGCCGCTTTCGAACGTTGGGCCCGACTGGTGAAACAGAGACAAACTCAGCAAAACCTGTTCCCTTGCCCTGCCTGTGGCTGCCCCGCCCCTGCCGCCGAACTGGAGCGTTGGTTGGTCTGCGGGTTTTGCCATCGCCAGTCCTTGCGCGTGCGCAGCTAACTCAGGGAACTCAAATTAGGGCTGTTTCCAGGGGCAACGAAACAACTCGTTAGGTCGATCCCCAGCTCCCTTCTCCCAGAGGGAGAGGGGCCGGGGGTGAGGGGAACTCCCCCTGAGGTTGTGGATGGTGGCGGCAGCGGCCTGGATTCTCGATGAAGGTAACTGCAAACCCTCAATCGTTCATGGCGTGGTAGGTGGCCACCGCCGACGGCGATACGCGGTTCAAGTAGCGGAAGATCCAGTACTTAAAGAGTGTATCGAGGAAAACCGGAAAAGTGGCAATAAAGCCGTAGATAAAATTGCGGTTTTCTGGCAGACCCAGGTGGGCAGCTAAGCTGCTCAGCAGCACCTCCCAGCCATGGGGAGAGTGGTAGCCGACGAACACATCTGTGAAGAGAATAATAACGAAAGCCTTGGCACTGTCGCTGAGGCCATAGATCAGGCGATCCAAAAAAGACTTGAGAACTTCAATTTCCTCGCGCCCGATGAAGATCAGCCAGCCAAACACCAGCAGCGATAGCACGTCGGCAAGGACGTTCTTGAGGCCTTCCAAATTCTTACGGCTGTATTTTTGCAGCAACTCCTCTGCCTTCTTGGACAGTTGGTCTTCGGATTCCAGGTCGAGCTCTGGAGATTGGTGGTGTAAAGCCCGCTCAAACTCTATTTTTTCCTTGAAAAACTCAAACTCGGAGAGAGCCTTTTCTTGAAATTCGTAGCTCAGAGCCAGGATGGTGGGCTCCCGCGGCTGAAAGCGATCCACCAACGGCCCGAACAGGAAGTGTTTCGAGAAAATCTGGACAAGCAGCGGCAAAATGGCCAGCAGCAACAAAAACCGAACTGCCACCAGTGTGCGCGTGCGTTGGCTGCGATACTCCTGGAGCAGCTCTTCTTCTGCCTGCGAACTCAGCTCACGGCGGATCTGGTTGGCCGTACGCAGGATGGAGCGAGGCAGGAGGGCCGTTTTAGAGGCAACCGGGGCATTGCTGTTGTCGAGGTCTGTCTTAGCAAGATTGGTCTTGATGGAGGGATCGGAGGGCTCCGGCTGGCTTGAGGTCAGTGGCTCTGGTTGCTCTTGAGACTTGGGCGGAGGGGAGGTGGACCTGGGTTGAGCAGCGGGGCGCTTGTAGCGCGAGGTCACCTGATCGATAAACTCCAGCTTTTCCAAAATCGAGGGATCCCGACTTTGCCGGCCATTTTCAGCGTCTTTACCGTCGTTTTCAGAAGGGCCGACGGGGGCCTCTTTGGCCTGATCTTTGTCGGAAGAGAAGGGAGGGCCGCTGCCATTTTGCTCGGGATCCGGCAGGCGAGAAAAAACGCTACTGGCCCTGAACTCCGCTAAACTAAGATCAATTTGACGCAATTCCTGGCGCAATTGGATCTGAAAGTAGCGGCTGGTGTTTTGGCCGTGGTTTCCGTTTCTGCCGATGGATCCCCCCTGAAAGTAGCGGTCTTCGATGGCTTTGATGCGCAGGGCAGCTTTATAGGCTCGATCGAGGGAGCGTAGGGGAGTACTTGAGATCCATTGGCCGAGCCTGCTCAACACGGATTCCCCCATTGCTTTTTCCTGTGGCGGTTTTTCTCAGGGCTGATCCATGCATTTTTCAATGGCTAACTATTGTAACAACTTCTGGGAGGCTGGGCAGGGATCCGGATGGGGAAGCGGCCCGTCTGGATCAAAACCGTGTTGAAGGGGTTAGGGCTCAGGATCCCTTGAAGCGGCTGAGGGCAAAAGCGCAGATCTGCAGCAGCCGCAGCCCGTCCCGCACATGTTGGATGTTGGAGCGCCCATAGGTTCTGGGGAAGTAGCGCACCGGGATGTCCAGGATCTTGAGGGTGCGCTTGGCCGCCCCCAACAACAGGTCGAAATCCCCAAACGGGTCAAAATCCCCCCATTCTTGCCGCAGCTTGGCAATCTGCCAATAGTCCTCCCGCCACAGGGCCT
>NZ_JANSHG010000095.1:0-9831 GCF_047461555.1 Synechococcus sp. WC101 | reverse complement strand
ATAAAGGGTTAAGGCGGGTTAGCAGCCGCTTCTGGATGATAAATTGGGTGGTAGAAAGTAACCTCTTAGTAACTTCTTACGAAGGCCTCTCAGGTTTGGCGGCGGTCGACCGGGGTAGCGTTTGGGGAGGAGTGCCACACCTGTGCTACCGAGCAGGAGCAAGTGAAGTTGAAGTTGGCGCTTTTAACAAGATTGAATCGACTGCCGGGCGAGCCTTCGGTGTTTGTTTTCTGAAGCTCCATCCTTGGGTTGCGGTTTCCGTTGCCGACAAACAAGGGTTTGGCAGCGTTGCAGCTCCCGGGGTGAGTCCACCCCTCCAGGAGGAGCCCCTGAGGAGGCTGCATCTGACCACCTCGAGTTCGCGCTCACCTCAATTTTTTCCAATCCTTTTCATTTAGAAGTTTAGGAGTTGCAGCACCGTGGAAGCCCAGCGCAAAGAACGGATTCTCGTGGTCGATGATGAGGCCAGCATCCGCCGCATTTTGGAGACCCGCCTCTCGATGATCGGGTACGACGTGGTTACTGCTGCCGACGGAGAGGAGGCGCTGGAGGTTTTTCGCAAGCAGGATCCTGACCTGGTGGTGCTGGATGTGATGATGCCGAAGCTGGATGGCTACGGGGTCTGCCAGGAGTTGCGCAAAGAATCCGACATCCCGATCATCATGCTCACGGCGTTGGGGGACGTGGCCGACCGCATTACTGGCTTGGAACTGGGGGCAGACGACTACGTGGTTAAGCCGTTTTCGCCCAAAGAACTGGAGGCCCGCATTCGTTCGGTGCTGAGGCGGGTGGCGCGGTCGTCCCATGAAGGGATCCCCAGCTCAGGGGTAATTCAGGTGGGGGATCTTCGCATCGATACCAACAAGCGGCAGGTTTACAAGCGGGACGAGCGCATCCGCCTGACGGGGATGGAGTTTAGTTTGCTGGAGCTGCTGGTCAGCCGGTCGGGGGAGCCGTTTTCCCGCGCCGAGATTTTGCAAGAGGTGTGGGGCTACACGCCGGAGCGCCACGTGGATACGCGGGTGGTGGATGTCCACATCTCGCGGCTGCGGGCCAAGTTGGAGGATGACCCGAGCAACCCTGAGCTTATCCTGACAGCCCGCGGTACCGGCTATCTGTTTCAGCGCATCGTTCCAAAAGGCGAGGAGTAGGACGGGATCCCCCTTAGTAGCTCTTCCAGGGCTGCCCGCACCTGTTGCAGCACACCAACCCAGTTGCCGCGGGCTTCTTGGCGGAATAGGCGCATCACCCTGGGGTACCAGGGGCTGTCTTGCCGCTGCAGTAGCCAGCGCCAATCAGCGGCAAAGGGCAGCAGCACCCACACCGGCTTGCCCAGCGCCCCAGCCAGGTGGGCAACGGCAGTATCGACGCTAATTACCAGATCCAACTGGGCAACTGCCCTAGCAGTATCAACAAAATTCCGGAAACGGGATCCCAGCTCCACCACGTGGTGCTGCTTGAGAAGGGGTTCTACCTGGCTTAGATCTTCACCCACCTGCAGGCTAACCCACTGCACCTGGGGCAGATTAAGGTACTCGAGGAAGAGGTTAAGAGAACAGCTTTTTAACCTCTGCACCCGGCTGAGGGCGAGGTCGTCGCGGCGGCCACTGGCCCACACCAGCCCTACCTTCATCCCCTTCTGAGGAACCTCAGGCCATTCTTCTGGCCAGGCGGAGCTCTCCGGGGGACAGACCAGGTAGGGAAGACAGGCAGGGATCGTCTCCAGAGTGGTGCCCAAGCGGTGGGGCAGGCTGAGCAAGGGCAGGTGCCAGTCGAAGGGAGGCAGGGGATCCGTATCGGAAATGACCTGGACTTGAGGAAAGGAGGCTCGCAGCAACTCGACTAGGGAGTGAGGGCAGCGGAAATAGAGGGAGGCCTGCGGATGGGCGGCGGCCAAAAGGGGCAGGTAGCGCGCGAACTGAATTGTGTCTCCCAGCCCTTGTTCGGCGTAGACAAGCAGCGTCTGCCGGCCCAAGGGGGATCCCGTCCACAGGGGCAAAGGGAAGCAGGGGTAGGCCGCTCCCTGGCGCTGCAGCCGCCATTCGTACTCCTGCCACCCCTCCTCGTAGCGGCCCAGGGTGAGCAGGGCCGTGCCCAGGTTGTAGTGGATCTCCGGCCAGTCGGGGGCCAACTGCAGGCCGCGCCGATAGGCCTCGATAGCGGCCTCGAGTCGGTTTTGCTCTTGCAGGATCGTGCCCAAGTTGTTGTGGGGCTGCGCCTCCCCTGGCAGCAGCGGGATGGCCTGTTGCAGGCAGTCGGCTGCTTCCTCCAGACGATCCTGCAGGTGGAGGCAGTGGGCGAGGTTGACGAGGATCCGCCCCTCCTGCGGCGCCAGGACAAGAGCGCGGCGAAACCAGGCTTCGGCTTCTGCAAGCTGGTTGTCGAATAGGAGGGCATTGCCCAGAGCTGCCAGCGCATAAGCCTGAGGAGGTTGGGCCGCTGCCGCCTGTCGCAGCACTGCAATCGCCTGCTCCCGTTTCCCCAAAGCCAGCCAACAACTGCCCAACCGGAAGAGCAGTTGCCCGTCGTTAGGGGCAAAGGCCAGCCCCTGCTTGTAGGCGCGCGCCGCCTCCTCCGGGTTGCCCAGCAGCATCCAGGCATCGCCCAGCTCCTGCCAGGCCGGCACCCAATCTCTCCGTAGGTGCAGCGCCAGTTGCAAAGGGGTCAAAGCTTGGCGGGGATCCCCCATCTGCAGATAGAGGGATCCCAGCAACGCCTGGGCGGCGAACAGGTGGGGATGGGCCCGGGTAAGCTGCCGGCAGAGGTGCAGTGCTGTCTCCAGATCCCCTGCTTGTCGGTGGCGCTCGGCCAGCGCCAGGGTCGCCTCTGGGGAAGGGAAGGGGGATAGACCGGAGCCTCTTCCTAGGCCTTTTGGCCCAGCCGTCTGCCGGTCGCCCTTTCCTCGCCCAAAGCCCTGTGGCACGGTTTTTCCCTTGGTGGATCCCTTTTTTGCCCTTCCCGCCGGTATTCAGCAACAGCGGGACATCTCCCTACTCAGGTTAACAGTTCAGGTGAATAGGACGTTCTTGACAGAGCGTTCCTACCCCCCCGCTCCTGAATCGGGCCATCCTCGGCGCTTGCCTTGCGAGGGCTCAGTTGCGGCGAAACAGGCTGTCTAAGTAAATACGGGCAGCGCGCCGATCCGTGTCTCCGCTCTGGAGCAGGAATAACGAGAGCGCTGCCGTTACGACCCGATCTTGATCCCAATCGGGGTGACGAGAGAGGTAGTTTTTGAGGGTGTCGTGTAGCTCCTCGGGAATTTCGCTCAAAATGCTGACGGTGGGAGAATCCATAGCCCAACCACCTACTCGGGGTTAACAGGGAAACCAAGAAAACCTAAGGAGCCGGCCAAAACCGGGCCTGCCCAGAAGGGAAAAAACAAGCCAACCCAGCTCTCTAACTTGGGTACGCCGGGGGCCGCATCGGCCCCGCCAAAAGCAAGACAGTGTGTAGAAGTTTGCCCCTAGCCCGTCCGGCAGCGGCCAGAGGATACCAAACTGCCCCTTGGCCTTGTCTCAGGCAGGAGAAGGGATAGAGTTTTTGGGCAAAGGGTTCTTTGCCTCTGAGGAGAGCTGCCAGGAAAATCTCCCCCTCACCTCAGGTGCGGCTATTCTGCCCTCTGCCCCATGGGGGGTGTCAATCCTGGGCAGCGGCTCCAAGTTTGTTCAAGCCCGCCGCCGGCTTTGATGCCATCGGCAAAAACGGCGCGATCCCGTTGCGTTTCTCAAGGTGTATCCGTCTGAACTTTCCAGTTTGGACTTTTCCACAAAAACCCTCGCTGCCGTTTCCTGAGGTCACAGGCCTGTGGAAAACAGGCCTCCTCTCTGTGGAAAGTCTGGGGAAAACCTGTGGATTTCTGAGAAATCTAAATTTGTCCAAAAATTTTTCTCGCGAGCCCCCTCAGGGCCACTCGACCCGGTAGCGCAAAAACAGCTCCTTAGAGCCACGGTGGCACTCCAGCAGCTCCAGTTGGGGCGGGGATCCCTGCAGCTGCCAGCCCTCGATGCTGGCGGGCGCATCGGCATACCCACTCAGCAGCACCGGCGCCAGGGTCACCCACAGCTCATCCAAGGCCCCTGCCTGCAAAAACGCCCCCAAAAGCCGGCCCCCGCCCAGCAACCCCACCCGTTCGATGCCCAAACTGCGCAGGCGCGCCAGCCGTGCCGGCAGATCCCAATCGGCAGCCACCCAGATCTCTTCAAAGCCGGTTCGGTTCTGCCAAAGCCGGGATCCCTGGGGAGTTGTCCACAGCCAGCGGGTGAGGGGCTGGCGAAAAAACGGCAAATCCTCAGGAATCTCCCCGCTGCCGGAGCAGATGATCGTCAGGGGCTGAGGGGAGAGGCCCTGCTGGAGTCGGCGTTGGATGAGCTCGGGATCCCGGATGCGCAGGCTGGTGCCGTAGGCCCGCAGCGTGGCCGCCCCCATGATCAAAGCCTGTTGCCGGGCAGCTTGGGTTTCCAGGTGCTGGTGGTCTTCGGCGCTGGCGAAGTGGGGCCTTTGCCCGCGGTGGGTGGCGATCCTGCCGTCCAGACTCTGGGCCAGGATGGCAACCACGTGAGGACGAGCTGTTTTCAAAGGCAACTCTCGAACAATTGGCCAGAATGGAGTTAGAAGTTGTCGCCCCGGCTGCCGCTTCGGTTCTGGGGTCGCCTCAGCCGGATAAGTATGCTCGGGACATTCCAATCTTCCACCATCCGCATCGAGGTCGAGGCCAGTTCCTCGACCTTGCAGCGCTGCTTGACCGAGGTGGGGCTGTTGCAGCAGTGGCTCTGGCCGCAGCAGTTGCAGGGATCCCTGCCCGCTAGGCTGGAGCTGGGCAGCACCTTTGCCGTCCAGTGGGGCCCCGTCTCGATCACGCACCAGGTGGAAACCCTGCTGCCGAAACGGCTACGCCTACTAATGTGGGGCGGAGCCGATGGCTACTGCGACTGGATGTGGGGCAACGGCTGGGTACAGCTCCGGGTTGAGGCCGTCTCCCTCCTGCCCCTTGGACTGGGGCAGTTGCTGCTCCTGAGGCAGTTGCAACAGTTTGCCCGACGCCAAGAACAACAGCCCTCCTGAGCAGGAATTAACCAAAGCGGGCGCTGCAATAAAATCCGTGGATCCGCGGTTTATCGAGCTAACTTGTAGGTTTAAATCTCCCTTCCTCAAGGGTTTTCTGCTACGAGAGATGTACTAGATTTACTAGTCACAGCGAAGGAGCCCGATGAACCCTCCCCTAGCTGCAGCCGACCAGGAAAAGTTTGAGATCCGTTTGGGGGAAGCCCTCAACAAAGCGGGGTTGCTCACCCCCGCCCAGTTGGCTCAGGCCATGTGGGAAAAGGCGGATAACCCCTTGATGTTGGGGGAGCTGTGCATGCAGCACGGCTGGGTTGCCCCGCAAGATCTCTATCCCTTTATCCCGGTCGAGTTGGTGCGCATCGGCGAGATCCTGGTGCTGCATGGGTATCTGGAACTGGAGCACGTGTATCAAGCTTTGCTTCAGCAAAAGCACCACCCTGAGCGCAAGTTGGGGCAGATCCTGGTGCAGCAGGGCTGGGTGCAGCCCCACTGGTTGGAGTGGGCCCTCGACAAGCAGCAGCAGCTCCGGCGACGGCGAGGAGCTGCCAACAGTTGGGAAGTGATGCTGGAGCAGTGGTCCACCATTCCGGATCAGCCCCCCCTCTACGCTTCGCCGCTGCAGGTGGCGCAGCAAGTTCACAAAGCTACCGCGCAATACCAAGCCCAACTGGAGCGCTACCAAGAGCAGGTTGCCGCCCTAGAAGCGCAACTGGAGCGGGAGCGACAGCAGCTCGTTGAGTCTCAATCCCGCCAGCAGCAACAGCGCATTGCCGAGTTGGAAGCCCAACTGGCGGCTCAAATCCAGCAGGGATCCGAGCAACACAGGGCTGCCCAGCAGCGCATTCAGGAGTTGGAGGAGCAGCTCCGAGCGCAGCAAGATCGGGGATCCGCGCAAGTCCAGGCACTGGCCGAGCAGTTGCAAGCTGCCCAGGCCGAGCTGGAGACCCTGCGGCGCCACTGCCACGAGCTGACGGAATGGCAATCTCAGGCCAAGCTCAAGCTGCAAGAGTTGGGATCCCGGCTGCAGCAGCATCAGCAAGCTGAGGCTCAACTGCGCCAGGCTCTTGAGCACAAGGAAGCCGAATTGGCCGCTCTCAGCCAATCGCTGCAGGAGCAGCAGCACCAGCTTCAAGTGGCCCAATCGACGAAGGCCCGCCTCATTGCCGACCTGGCCCACGCCCGCCAAGAAGCCAGCCAGACCATCCACCGGCTGCGGGGGGAACTTCAGGAAGCCCAGACCCAACTCCAGGTAACTCAAGAACGCCTGCAGGAAGTCCAAGCCCAACTGCAAGCCACCCAAAGCCATCTGCAGTCCACCGAAGCCCAGCTCCAACAGGCCCGAGAGCAGGTGCGCCAGCTCCAGGCCCAAGTGCAGGCCAACCGGACGCCGTCGCCTGCCCCGGCTACCCAAACTGCGAGCGTGGCCGAATCGACCGCAGATGCCGAGCTGCCGCCTCAGGAGTATTTGGGAGAAGAAGATCTGGAAGCGCTGCAGCGGGCCAACCCTTGGGTGCGGCGGATCTTGACCCAGTTGCGCGCAGCCGGTCTCCTCGACAACGCCGGCATCGAAACCGTCCTCCACGCCTGGGAAACAGAGGGCGGCACTTTCACAGACGTGCTGACCCACCACAGCGGCCTCAAGCCGGAGACAGTCAAGTTTTTCAGCGAAGACGGCTACTCTGTCTACCTGGCAGGCGGACGGCACGTGGCCGACTACCTTAAGGCTTCGGGGCTGGTCAGCGCCGCGCAAATCCAGCAGATCCAAGAGCACCTACCCCCTGGGGGATCCCTCTGCCAGGCGCTTGTCGAAGCCGGGATCCTGTCGCAAGCCAGCGCCCTCTATTTTGAGCGCCACTTCGGTGGCAAAAAGCCCCGTCGCTCCCTGCGGCAAGAGCTGATGTTGTGAGAGCGGATCGGGGATCCGCACCTCTTTCCCATCTCTTGCACCGGCAAGGGATCCAAAGGCAAATACGGGCTGCCGGCAGACCCCATGCGTCCACTGGAGACTAGGAACTAGAATGGACTCAGAATCAACAGCGACCGATTTTTGGCTGTTGAGAAAGTTGAATGTGACCTAGGTATCCAGATGTTGTCCTGAGTTCTGCTGCTATGACCACGGAAGCTCCCACTCGACCTGCTCAGCAGTCGTCTCCGTCGAGAACCCGGGTTCGCCAGCCCTACCCCCACTTCAAGGTGATCGTCTTGGATGACGATTTCAACACCTTTCAGCATGTTACCGAATGCTTGCTCAAGTACATCCCCGGCATGACCCTGCCCCTGGCACGGCAACTGACCGTGCAGGTGGATGCCGAAGGGCAGGCGGTGGTTTGGGTCGGCCCGCAAGAGCAAGCAGAGCTCTACCATCAACAGTTGCTGCGGGAGGGCCTGACGATGGCCCCCCTGGAGCCGGCCTGAAGCACGAGCTGCTCGTAGCTGCGCTCAACGGCGGCCAGTAGCTCTGCCTGGCCCCAGCCGGCATAGAGGCTGCTGACAATGGCCAGCCCACCCGCCCCCACCCCTTCCTTGACATAGCCCCGCTCGTAGGCCCGGAGGGGGGCATAGCGGCTTTGGGCAAAGCTGAGTTGGGTGGCCAAAAGGGGAACCTCGCCCAGCAGCTCCGCCAAACCCACCGTATTGCCCGAGGGATCCTCGGCCACCCAGCGGGTGGTACCTATGGCTACATTCTCCGGGGGCCAGGGGATCCCTTGCTCTTCCCCCCAGCGCCGCATCAGGGCCAGCACCGCCAGCATTTGGGTGCCGCCCGCCAGCAGCACCGGCCCCCGCTGGGCTGCCGCCATCGCCAGCCCGGCTACAAAAGGCTGCATCGGATCCCCCACAGCGGCCACCACCTCTGGGGCGGTAGCCCTGGCGGGAAGTCTGGCCAATCCCTGCCGGGCCAAGGCCAGCTTTTGGGCGTGGTTACAGACCGGGTGGCTGCTGTTGACCATGCCCTCTGCTTGCCAGCCCAGCCCCAACAACACTGCCAGCGCCGTGGTGGTGCCTCCCGCCACACATTCTCCGATGACGCAGTAGCTCGACTCCAGCCGGGATCCCCGCTCATACCCCTCCTGCCACAGGGATCCCACCTGCTCCAAAGACAGAGCCTGCCCTGTGCTCAAGCAGCGGGCTATTCCCCTGGCGCTGACCGTTTCTGCCCCCGGCAGAGGCTCCGGCAAACCACAGTCGAACACGCGACAGGGGATCCCCAACTCCCTCAGGACGGCGCGGCTGATCACCACCGGTGAAGGATAGCCATCGGGAGAGGTGGGCAGGCGGTGAGAATAGTTCCCCAGCAACACCTCTCCATCGGCAAGGGCCGTGTAGCGCCGCAAGGAGGGCGTGGCGCCGGCAGCCGAGATGCCGGGAATAAGGGCCGTTTCCGTAAACCCCAGGCAGGCCAAAAACAGCGGTCGGGATCCCTGCACCCGTTGGCACCACTGCTGGGCCAAAGACGGCTGCGTATAAGCCTTCACACCAGGAAAGGGGAACATAAGCGGGGCAGACAGGTCAAAACTCCATTCTCCACCCAAGCGAAGGACGGGATCCCGTACTGGCCGGAAAACGGCAGGGACTGCGACCCCCCAACCCGATCGGATAGGATGGGTATACCCAATGCAGTTTATTTAGGGCAGACGAAAGGCCATGAGCTTCTTCGACTCGGAGATCGTTCAAGAAGAAGCCAAGCAGCTGTTTCAGGACTTCCAAAACCTGATGCGACTTGGCGAGCGCTACGGCCAATTCGACCGGGAAGGCAAAAAAATCTTCATCGAGCGAATGGAAGAATTGCTGGAGCGGCAGCGCATTTTCATGAAGCGGCTGGAGCTCTCCGACGACTTTATGGCTCAGATGACCATCAAACAACTGCAAACCCAGCTTGGGGGGTTTGGGCTCACCCTCAGCCAAATGTTCGACCAAATGCACCAAACCCTAGAGCGCATGAAAGCCGAGGCCGACGCCGAGCGCTAACCTTGCTGGTGACCCCTCAGAACGAAAAGGGATCATGTCCTCCTCCCGCCAGACCCGCAGCCAAAAACTGATCCTGGAAGTCTTGAAGCAGAGCTTGCGGCCCCTCTCGGCCCAAGAGATCTTCCTGGAGTTGCGCAATGCCAACCATAGCGTTGGCTTGGCCACGGTCTACCGGGCTTTGGAGGCTCTGCGCAACGAGGGCAAGCTGCAAGCGGTCAACTTGGGAGATCAGCAGACCTACTATCAGGTTTTGCCCAGCAACGGCCACAACCGCCATCACCTCATTTGCACCGAATGTCGGCGGGTGGTGCCTCTGCCGGATTGCCCAGTGGGAGACCTGGAGGAGCAGCTTGCCAGCCGCTACCAATTTGTCATCGAGTACCATGTGCTTGACTTCTACGGCATCTGCGCCGAATGCCGTGGGGAGAGCAGCTCCAACCCTGGCTCACAGCGATCCTCTTGCCTTGAGGCCAAACCGCAATGATGAACTATCTCTGGACGCTGTTAATCGGATTGGCGGGCGCCCTGATTGCAGTCAAGCTGAGGCTGCCGGCAGGAGCTTTGGTGGGTTCGATGGTAGCAGTGGGTTTGGTCAATGTTTGGGGAGCGATCCCGATCCCCGCTCCCCCAGCCGGGATCCGCTTTGTCATGCAGGTGGTGCTGGGCATTCTTTTGGGCAGCAAGCTCACCGCCGATACGCTGTTGGCCTTGAAAGATCTGTGGCGACCGGCCCTGCTCTGTACGGTGATTGCGGTGGGCACGGGAGTTTTGTCGGGGTACTTGATCTCCCGTTGGCTGGGGATC
>NZ_JANSHG010000094.1:0-9860 GCF_047461555.1 Synechococcus sp. WC101 | reverse complement strand
CATAATGCCAAGGCTCTGCTTGGTTTGTCTTGCTTAGCTGCCGGCTAGGTTTTTCACGAAGGTAGGTCAGTATGTACAGTGTAGCAGAGAGAGAAATCAGCGATTAAAATCGCCTATGCCTCTTCCCTGAGGCGGAAAAGCTGATTTTCGGCGTCCACAACGCTCTGGCCCCAAGTGATTCTTCCCTTATCTTCGCTACAAGTGGACTGCTGGGATCCCAGCCCACTCCGAATCTATCCCAATCTGAGATAGAGTAAACGCGGTACGTCCCTGGCCAGGGATTCCCTAGGTCGGCTACAGCTATCGACAGGATGTTCTATGCAGGTTGCTTCTCAAGCAGTTCTCGGCAAAGCCCCTTTGGCCCCCCGAATTCTAGCTTTGGTGCCGGGAGGGATTGGCGACCAAATTCTTTTTTTTCCCACCCTGGCAAGTTTGCGGCAGCGCTTTCCAGAAGCGGAGCTAGAGGTGTTGGTGGAGCCGCGGGCGGCAGCTGCCTACGAGGTTTGTCCCTCGGTGAATCGGGTGCTAACCTTTCCGTTTAAAGAGCAGCTCTCGTTGGGAGATATCAGCGATCTGCTGGGGCGAATCCGGGAACGGCAGTACGATGCGGTGCTGAGCCTGGGCAGAAGCTTAGGGGTCAAGCTGCTGCTTTGGCTAACTGGGATCCCGAAGCGGGTTGGCTATGCTCCACCAGGGCCTGGGCGACCTTGGCTGACCGACCCGGTGCCCCTGAAGCCGGCCCAATATGCAGCGAGCATGTATCACGACCTACTGCAGGGGTTTGGCATCACTGCGACGGCAGGCCTGCCTCAGGTTCGCCTAAAGAAGACAGACCTGGAGTGGGCCGAGCAGGAACGCAAGCGCCTGCTGGGGGATGCTGCCCAAGATTACGTGCTGTTACATCCCGGCGCCAGCCAACTGTCCCAGGAGAAGGGAATTCAGAAAATCTACCCCCCCGCCAGCTGGGTCAAGGTCATCAAGGGCTTCCGGGAAAAGCGGCCGGAGCTGCCGCTGGTGCTGCTGCTGGGGCCAGAAGATGAGCAGCTGGCGGAGGGCTTTCTGTCGCAACTGCCGGATCTGCCGGTGAGCCGCCCTCCCCACCTGGGCCAACTGGCGGCCTTGATTGCTGGCTCCACCCTGCTGTTGTGTACCGACAGCGCCCCCATGCACCTAGCAGTAGCCACCCAAACTCCCCTGGTGGCTGTGTTTGGCCCCACTGAGCCGGAGCGGCTGCTGCCTTCCGAAGGGCCGTTCCGCGCCGTTAAGGCTGCCAACGGGGTGATCGACTCGATTGCTCCTGAGCAAATCCTGCAAGTGATCTTCCCCGGCTAGCGGCAGAAGACTTTCCCCAAGACCAGCCCAAAAGGTTATGGGATCCTGCAGCCACTTCGGACAAGTTTGAAACCATTCCCTCACCCCAACTCCTCTCCCAGGACACTGCGCTCCTCGCCCCAGGGAGAGCTTGTCCCGCTATACCGGCTGTCCCAGCCTGGAAAGGGAGTAGCACAGTTTTCTCCTTCTCCCTCTAGGAAAAAGGCCGGGAATGAGGAGCTTGTTTGGCCATGCGGACGAAGGGACTTGAACCCTTACGCCTTGCGGCACTAGATCCTAAGTCTAGCGCGTCTGCCATTCCGCCACGTCCGCAAAAGCTGGCCCCGTAGGCCGGTTGTCAGCCGACTCGGATCCCGCTCAATTATGCTAACCCAAGCCGGCTCTGGCTAACCCGGCAACTGGGCAACGGCGACCTTCAGCTCCTCTGTGGCGTCCAAAACCAACCAGCCTTGCCCCCCTGCCCGCTTCCACAGCTCAAAGTGCAGGTGTGGCCCGGTTACCGCCCCGGTTGCCCCCACATAGCCAATCACGGATCCCTGTTCCACCACTTCCCCGGCTCTTACCGCGACTTCGGACATGTGGCCGTAGCGGGTGCGCCGACTGCCGCCATGGTCCAGCACAACCGTAATTCCCAGGCCTCCCAAGGATCCCGCGCTCACCACCTTGCCGCTCAACGCAGCCAGGATTGGCGTGCCCAGGCTGGCCCCCAGATCCACGCCGGCATGGAACTCTGGCTGGCCGCGGATGGGGTGAATTCGCATGCCAAACCCAGAGGTAATCGGCACGGGGTGGGGCAAAGGATAGAGCAACTGTTCTTCACCTGTCGCCAATTCGGGCAATGCCGGCGCTGGCGGCTTAGGCGTTTGGGGTTGGCTGGGATCCTCAATACGAATCTCTTCGCCTGGCATGAGGATGATGCGGCGACCGGAGCTGCGCTCCATCAGCACCACCGGCACCCCACTTTCCGGCTGAGCATCGACGGCCAAGTTCTGGGTTGCTGGCGGCTCCATAATAATTTCCCGCCCCACCACCGTCGCTGCGCGGGTTTCTGCCTCCAGGGTTGGAGAGCTGCCAGGTTTGGACGCCAAGCCTGGAGACTCTGGGCTGCCCGCCGGCAGGGGAATGGCACCATCCAACAGCAGGGCTTCTGCTCCAGGGGTGTCCAGAGCCGGGCCTATTGAGGGAGGAGGGGGCAGAGGATGGAGTTGCGTCTGCGCCAGCAGAGCGGTGGAAGAGAAGCAGAGCAGCAGGCCCAGTCCCAACCCTAAGCCCAGGCCCAGCCGCCGCAGCAGCCGCGCCCTTCTCGCCAACCGGCTGCCTGGCCGGGAGAGAAGACGCAGCCAAAAAGACTTTGCCGACATGCGCAAGGGATCCAACACGGGTCACTCAGGAGGAAACGAAGGGCCACTGGCAAGAGACGCTTGATAGCTCAGGCGCACCTGGTCGGGAGAAAGGACGAGGATCTGTCCTCCTGGAGTTTGTACCCGCAGCCTGCCATCCTCGGCAAGGCCCAAAACCGTAGCCGACGCCTCACCAGGGAGCCATTGGACTTGCGGCTTCACCGTCCAGGCTTCGTACCTGGAGCGCACAGGGGCAAACCCCTCCTGCAGCCAGATCTGAAACCCGCGCTCCATCCCCTGCAAAACCCAGGCGGCAACTGCGGTGCTGTCCTGCCGGGATCCCAGAATTTCTGCCAAGGCAATCCCGCCAGCGGGCACGGGATTGTTGACATTGACCCCAACGCCGGCCACCAGCCCCAGCAGTTGCCCTCTCTCCCCAAAGCGGCTCTGCACTAAGAGGCCACCCAGCTTGCGCAGAGAACCCGGACACTGCTCATCCACCACCACCAGGTCGTTGGGCCATTTCAGCCGCAGCGGGATCCCCAGTTTCTGTCGTAGGCTATCCACAACACCCCAGGCCAGCGTCAGGGTCAACTCCAGCAGCGAATGCCGCAGAGGCGGGGATCCCAGCCAGACCGACAGATACAGCCCCCCCGGCTCCGAGTGCCACACCCGCCCGTGCTGGCCCTGTCCTGCCCGTTGGCGGGTGCTGACCAAAACCGTGCCCGGCGGCAGAGGCTGAGGAAACTGGCGCCCCCACTGCAAAAGCAGCCGGTTGGTGGAGTCGGTTGTCACCACCTGCAAGAGGTGGTGGCCCCATGCCCCCTGGCCCACCAGGGATCCCAGCCGCGAGGGGGAGAGCATGGCTAAGTCCCCCCAGCCCTAGCTCAACACGATATCTTCTGCCGGGCGTTGGGCCAACCGCTTCAGATTTTGATAGCGCAACATGTCCAGCAGGTCGTTGCCGGAGCGCCCCTCCAGACGGGCCTCCACGTGCAGCGCCTGCCCCAGCGCCTCCACCGCCTGCAGCCGTGGGATCCCGCGCAACACCAGGCGATCCACGGCGTAGGCATCGGCAGCCAGAAGACGGCGGTCGTTGGTCTGGTCGCGGCGCAACTGCCAAAGCGCCAAGCCGCTCAACCCTCCCGAAACCGTCGCCCCCACCGGGTCTTGCTGCACGACCTCGAAGATCAGGCTCAGCCCTCCCAGAGCCGCTATGGCCAGGTAAAAGTCGATCTGCCGCGAGGCTGCCCGGCTGTAGTAGCCCACCTTGTGGAGAAACAGCCCTGCCCGCTGCAGGGGAGTGAACTGTCGCCACTCGTAGGGTTTGATGAACAGCCGCATCTGCCGTTCCCAGGGCATCTGTCGGCGGCCCTTGATCACCACCGTCTGCCGCTCCGAGGCCGGCAAGATCTTCACGCTCTCCCGCATGCTGGCGGGCAGCAGATCCAGCAGGCGATCGATCTCAGCCTGGTCGAGAACGTAGTTGTCGTAGCTGTAGTACTCCGAGTTCATGCCGGGCCTACTCCTGAGCTTAATCCCATCGCCTGACGCATCTCTCGCACTGCCCGCTCCAATCCCACCAGCACCGCTCGACTGATGATGCTATGGCCGATGTTCAGCTCTTCCATGCCAGGGATCCGGGCCACCGGGCCGACGTTCCAGTAGGTGAGGCCGTGTCCGGCGTTCACCCGCAAGCCCAGTTGAATCGCCTGTTGGCTGGCCTGCCGCAGTTGGGCCAACTCCGCCTCTTGCTGCGCCTCCGAGGATGCCTCCGCATAGCGTCCCGTGTGCAGTTCCACCCAGCGGGCCCCCACCTGGGCAGCGGCGGCAATTTGGATGGGATCGGGATCGACAAACAAGCTGACGGGAATGCCGGATCCCTGCAGTTGGCTTACCACCTCGCTAAGACGCGACACCTGCCCGGCCACATCCAGACCGCCCTCGGTGGTGACCTCTTCTCGCCGCTCGGGCACTAGGGTGACATAATCGGGCTTGATCTCCAGGGCGATGGCCACCATCTCGTCGGTGGCGGCCATCTCCAAGTTGAGGTGGGTGCGCACCGTCTGGCGCAGTAGCCGCACATCCCGCTCCTGGATATGGCGGCGATCCTCGCGCAAATGCACCGTGATCCCATCTGCCCCTGCCAACTCGGCGATCACCGCCGCGGCCACCGGATCCGGCTCTACGGTGCGGCGAGCCTGGCGCAGGGTGGCGACGTGGTCGATGTTAACTCCCAGACTTAACAAGGCTCAACTTCTTTCACTGTAGCTGGTGATGAATGCTCCTAGTATTACATTATTCATTACTTGTGCCGGTCAGACGAGTCAGGGTATTGCGGGGCGCAGAGCTAAGGGGCACAGGCTTTATGATCGAGAACGACACCTCGCCCCTCCGGGATCCACTGCGGGCTTGCCATGACCAATCCAGATACCTCTTTGGCGGTGGGACAACACTCCGTTGTTGACCGGGCGCGGGTGCCGGTCCTGATTGCCCAATACCTGCCGGTAGAAATCTGCATCTACTACCAGGTTGTGCCCCTCGCTCTGGACACCGACAGCTTGATCTTGGGCATGGTGGATCCCCAGGATTTGGCGGCGTTGGACTACGTGAGCAAGATGCTCGCCTATTCCCAGATCTCCGTTGAGCCGATCCCGATTACTTTTGAGCAGCAGCAGGATTTAATTGCCTACTACTTCAGCCATCCGCCGAGCCCGGCAGAGGTGGAGCAGCTACGCCTCCAGGCCCAAGCCAGCCGCGTCACCCGGGAAGTTCCTGCTCCCGTGGCCGAGCCGCCCAGCCGACTGACCCCCACCCAGCCGCTGCCGGCACGGCCAACTGCTCCGCCTCTTCCTGTTGACGAATCGGAAGAGACGGCGCAGCAGTTGCTGAACTCGATGCTGCGGCGAGCTTTGGAGGAGAAAGCGGAGCAAATTTTTGTTGAACCCCAGGAGGGGTTGGTGTGTCGGGTGCGCTACCGCCAGCAGGGGATTTTGCGGGATCTATTTAAGAATCTCTCGGAGTCGATACGGGCAAAGTTGATCGCCGCCATGAAGCGGATGATGGCCCTGGATGCAGGGCTGATCGGGGAGCCCCAGCAGGCGGAAGCAGAGCGGATGTATCGGGGGGAGCCGCTGGTGCTGCAATTGCGCATCATTCCCCAGCGCTCCAAGAGTGGCCAGGTTTCCTCCTCCAGGGAAGGCGCCATCCTCAGCATTCTGCGAGGGGAGACCCTCCACAAGTATCAGCAAGGCCAAAACCGCCTCCGCGTCTCCGAGACTGTGGCTTTGGCCCAGCAGGCCCATCAACTGCTGCAACAACTGCAAGCTGCCCTCAGCACCACAATCGAGAAGCTGAAGCAATACCCCACCCCCCCCGGCAGCGACTGGCCCCTGATGACAGAAATGCTGGCGGCCATTCAGGCCCAAGCCCAGATGATCGCCATCCGCCAGCAGGACTGGGAAAAACTCAATTCCGGCAGTTGATCTCCTATGGGCATTTGGATACAGGCCGGGCCACTGCTCTCCTGCCCCAATCCCTGCCCGTAGGAATCCAGAAGCCTCTCCTCCTCGCTCCAGGCGTCCCATTCCCACGACAACCTGAGCGGCTTCTTCCTAGCGGGATCCCTCCCGCAACAGCACCAAAATCACCCCGGCAATAATGCTGATGGTGGCCCCGGCAATCAGGCTGGTGGCCAGACGTTCCAGCCGTTCCCCAATGGTTTGGGCGGTGTCGAACTTAAAAGTGAGCTTTTCGACGTCACCCGAGAGCTTCTCGACCCGCTCCGAGAGCTTTTGGGTATCTCCTGAGAGCCGATCGATCCGATCCAGAATCTCCCCTTGTTGTTGGGTGAGGCGAGCTATTGCTTGGCTGTTGGTTTCAACCAGCCGCTCGACCCGCTCTAGGCGCTCTTCTGTCGAAATCGTCATGGGGCTTGGAAGTCACGAGCAGGGTATCTCCGCCTATCGATCCTAGGCTACTCCCGGCCTTTTGTCTCTCTAGCGTCGGCTTGACCGGACAGCCTCTGCTCCTACTGCCTCGGTTGAGTGCGATAATCTGGAGATCGTGCAGTCTTGTGCGCTAGCCGCCATGTCGTCAAAAGATCCGACGTCTTTGCCCCAGCCCAAGCTGCCGCCAGGAGAAACCTCCGCTGGCTCCAGATCCCGCGCTTGGTGGCAGGCTCAGCGGGAGAACTTGCTGACAGTGGTGCTGGCGCTGCTGTTGGCCTTCGGCATTCGCACCTTTGTGGCGGAAGCACGTTGGATCCCCTCCGATTCGATGCTGCCCACCCTAGAAGAAGGAGATCGGCTGGTGGTGGAAAAGATCAGCTACCGCTTCAGCTCCCCCAGACGGGGCGACATCATCGTCTTCTACCCGCCTGCCAAGCTGAACTTCGACGGTGCCTACATCAAGCGGGTGATCGGCCTGCCGGGGGATCGCATCCGCATTGCCGATGGCAAGGTGATCGTCAACGGCATCCCGCTCCAGGAGGACTATATCTACGCTCCCCCCAATTACTCCTGTCCGGGCGAGCGCTGCCCCGGCGTGCCCAACCAGGGATCCGAATTTCTCGTCCCCCCCGGCTCCTATTTTGTGATGGGGGACAACCGCAACGACAGCCAAGACTCCCATGTGTGGGGATTTTTGCCGGAAGAGAACATCATCGGCAACACCATCTTCCGCTTTTGGCCCCCCAATCGCCTGCACTTTTTCACCCCGCCAGAGTATCCGGAGCTCTCTTCTGAAGGGGCGCAGGCCTCGGGGAGTCGAACCTAAACCTGGGAAAACCTCTCAGCGGGCCCGCTCCAGCACATAGTCCACCATCTGAAACAAAGCTCGGCGGGCTACCGAATCGGGGAGAACTTCCAACGCCTCAGCAGCCCGACGGGCATAGTCTCGCGCCAACTCGCGGGAGCGCGGGATCCCATTGCTCTGGTAAACCCACTCCAGGGCCTGCTGGAGATCCTGGGGTTCGGCCAGCTCTCGGAGGAGCAGCTCTCGCATCTGGGGAAACTCCTCCAGGGCGAACAAAACCGGTGCCGTCAAGTTGCCCTGGATGAGGTCAGATCCCACCGGCTTACCGAGCATCTCTGCCGAAGCGGTGAAATCCAGCAGGTCGTCCACGATTTGGAAGGCAATGCCCAGGTCGCGGCCAAAGTCGAAGAGGCGATCGGCCACCTCAGGACTGACCCCGCTCAGCAGCCCGGCGGCCTTAGAACTGCCGGATATGAGGGAGGCGGTTTTGTAGAAGCTCTTGGCCAGGTACTCTTCCAAGGACACATCCGGGTCGAAGCGGGTGAGGCTCTGGCGCACCTCGCCCTCCGGCAGATCCATGATCACCTTGGACAGGAGCTTCACCACTTCCAGATTGTCCAGGTTAGCCAAATACCAGGCAGCTTGGCCGAAGAGGTAGTCCCCCGCCAGCACCGCTACGCGGTTGTCGAAAAGGGTATTTACTGTGTCGATGCCCCGCCGCACATCGGCAGTGTCGATGACATCGTCGTGCACCAAGCTGGCCGTGTGGATCATCTCGGTAATTTCCGCCAGGCGCCAATGCTGCGGGGTAATCTCCCCATCCGGCGTAGTAGCCCGCGCAATCAACAGCACAATCGCCGGTCGGATCCCTTTCCCCCCCGCCGAAAACAGATGTTCGGCAGCCATGGCCAGAATTGGGTGTTTGGCGCTAACCAGCCGCGACAGGTTCTGGCGTAAACGCTCCAGATCCGCTTCTACAGGGCCAAAGGGGGAGAGCACAGAGGTCATGGAGCCAAAGTATGAGAGGTTTTACAAAATTTCATATCTCCCCTTATTGTAGAGCACCCCAACGTTCTCGGGGAAAAGCGAGCGGTATCATGCAAACAGTCCTCTGCTTTTTTATGTCGGATCCCGTTCCCCCAGTGCCAACCGGCTCTGTCCCCCCCCTCCCTGCAGAACCCGATTGGGAGGAGGAGTGGGAGCTTGCACTGGAGCGGCCACCTCTATCGGGGCGAGCCCAGCCTCACCACCATGACCCGCAGTCGCGGCGCAAGCTGATCCATCGTCTGGCTCGCATCGAGGGGCATGTGCGCGGGATCCGCTCCATGATCGAGCAGGATCAGCCCTGTCCGGATGTGCTGCTGCAGATTGCCGCTGTCAAGGGGGCACTGGATCGGGTGGCGCGCCTTATTCTTGATGATCACATCCGTCACTGCATCCGCCACGCCATCGAAAGTGGCAACATCGAGGTGGAACTGGAAGAGCTGCAGCGGGCCCTGGATCGCTACATCAGCTAGTGGATACAAGCCTTTCCCATGGGGGTGGGCTGGGCTTTGCTCAAGCCAAGGCTAGCTGTTGCCGTCGGCAGCGTAGCGCTCCAGCAGAGCGGCGCTTTTCAGTTGCCATTGCAGGCCCATGAAGGCCCAGTCCAAGAACTCGTTGATCTCCTCCTGGCTGAACTGCATGGCTTTGCCGATCTCGAAAATCAGGGCCTCTTCTTTTTCCGCCAGCTCGTTGTTGACCACCGCCATCGCCGCCAAATCTCTCAGGATCAAGGCTCCGGCTGCATTGTGTAGAGGAGGGATCCGGCTGAGGTCTAGGGTTGCGCCTGTCTCGTCGGCCAGATAGCTTTGGGCCACCTGTTTTTCGACGCCCATCCCTTCTGCAATTTGCAGGAAAAAGTTGCTCTCCTCTTCGTCCAACTGGCCGTCCACGCGGGCCACCGCGATCAAGGCTTTGAGGTAGAGCTGGCGCTGCTCATCTGTCAAGTCGGCGTAGTTGACCATAGGGGTTGCTGCTGAGCTTGGGTTTCCTCTTCAACTTTGCCACGAAGATGCCACCTGGTGTCGATTCGACCCTTTTTCAGCCGAGGAAAAATCGATTACAATAGACGGCCTGTGTCATAGCTAGCCGCCAAGACTTCCGCTGGGATGTGGGAAGGGGCGGCAACTTGGCTTGCTTCATCTTTTTTTCTCTTGGTAACCCTTTACAGCTTGCGGAGCACCCCCGAGGAGCAGACACCCCATGGTTAAATTGCGGCTCAAGCGCTACGGAAAAAGACGGCAACCCACTTATCGCATCGTCGCCATCGAAAGTAAGGCCCGCCGCGAGGGTCGTCCGCTGGAGGAGTTGGGCTACTACAACCCGCGCACCAAGGAGACGGTTCTGGAGACGGCAGGCCTGCTCAAGTGGTTGCGTTGTGGCGCTCAGCCT
>NZ_JANSHG010000093.1:0-10122 GCF_047461555.1 Synechococcus sp. WC101 | reverse complement strand
TCTCTATACTGTGAGACTAGCCAGTCGTCTCTAGCTTTGGGGACACAGCCCGTGGATGCCTTATTTCAAGTGGTGGTGCTCAGCCAAACCCCAGATCCCGAACGGGTGATCTACCAGGCGATGCACCAAGATCACAGCCCTGATTTTGTTACCCCAGAGAGCCGGATCCCGGAAAAATATGGCGAGGCCGTGGTGCGGCATCTGCTGGAGGGCAACCGTGGCCACTATGGGCCGCTGGAGCACCCTCAGATCACGTTTGGGGTAGGCTATTTTCCCCATGCTGTCATGCAACAGGCCCGTACTCATCGGGTGGGAATTTCTTTCGACGTTCAATCTTTTCGATATACAGGCCAGCAAATTGCCGATTTGGGCAAAAGACTCTTGTCTGGGCCCCGGAGAACGCCCCCCAACCCCCCGCCCGGCCCCCCCAACCAGCCCCCCAGCCCCCCGTATACGGGGGGCTGGGACGAAACTTCTGCTTTTGCCGACAAAACCGGGGCAGAGTTAGCTTTGCAAGAGTTGGAAACTCTATTTTACGTTCCCGCCAGCGTCAAGGAAGGCAAAGCCAAAACCCGCCAAGGCTTCAAGCCCATCTCTCCCGAGGCCCTAAACATCATTCTTGAGCAGTATCGCAGCCAGGCCATTGCCTATTATCGCCTGGTCGAAGAGTGTGGGGTGCCCTATGAGGATGCTCGTAACATCATCGGCTACGGGATCCGCCAACATTTTGTAGTGTCTTTTAATTGCCGCAGCTTGATGCACTTTCTGGATTTGCGGGCTAAGGAGGATGCCCAGCGGGAGATCCGCGAGCTGTGCGAGTTGATGTGGCCCCACTTCGAGGCTTGGTGCCCCCATGTGGCCGCCTGGTACCGCCAAAACCGCTGGGGCAAGGCCAGGCTTTCTCCCTAACAAGTTCCCAACCATTGGGGACGACTATGGATCCCAAAGCTTATGAACAAATGGCAGGCCTAGAGGATCGACATTGGTGGTTTGTGGGCCGCCGACAGATTCTCAGCCGGGTTATTGCAGGGATCCCTCTTCCTCCCTCAGCTTGTATCTTGGAAGCGGGATGTGGCAGCGGTGGCAACCTGGAAATGTTGTCTCAGTTTGGCCAAGTCTGGGCCATGGAAAGAAGCGAAATAGCATTGCCTTTGGCCCGGGCTCGTGGCATTGCGATTGTGGAAGAAGGCGAATTGCCGCATCGGATCCCTTTTGGCTCTCAACAATTTGATTTAATTGCTCTGCTGGACGTTCTGGAACATTTAGACGAAGACACAGCAGCTCTGGAAGCCCTCATCCAGAGGTTAAAGCCATCTGGCTACATGGTGATCACGGTGCCGGCTTATCCCTGGCTGTGGAGCGCCCATGACGAGCTCAATCACCACAAGAGACGCTACACAGCGGCACAACTTCTCTCCTTACTCAAGAGCGCCGGCTTGCAAATTCATACCTTTACCTTTTTCAACAGCTTTCTCTTCCCTCTGGCAGCAGGGATCCGCCTAGCCCAGAAAATACTTCGCCTGCGGGAAAGTCCAGACTTGAAAATGCCGCCCCTTTGGCTCAATCAACTTCTAGCAGAGATTTTTGCCGCGGAAGCCTATTTGATCCCCAAGTTTTCGTTGCCCTTTGGCCTGTCGTTGTTGGCGGTAGCCAGCCCTATTGCGGCAGCGGGACGGAGCCCTTTGAAAATTGCTCCTCTGGGAAACTGAGCCTCTTAATCCTCAACTTCTCGCCGTTATTACCAGTTTTTTGAGTCAACTTGGCCGATCGCGCTAGCGAGACGGAGTCCTTGCAGCCTCAAGGGGATAATCTTTTCATAAGATTGTTCCCAGTCTTCGTTTTTGGAGGAGATAGCTCTTGGCCGATCGCGCTAGCGGGACGGAGTCCTTTCGCACCAGGGAGACGGAACCTTTGCGCAGCTACGCCCTTCGCTTGGATCCGCATCGTCTGTGGGTGCCCCTAGCTTGCTTCGGGGATGGCCTTTGTATTTGGTTGGCCTTTGGGGCAGGTTACTGGCTGCGCAGCTTGCGCCCTCACCAGCTTTTGCCGTGGGATGTTTATGCCGGCCTGGGATTGCTGACCGTTCTCAGCTACTGGGGCGTTCAGGCCGGTTTGGGCGGATATGGCGAATCGAAGCGCCTATCCCGCTTTGAGGAATGGGCCAGTTTGCTGCTGGGGCTGGGGGTGACCTTTGGCCTGGTGTTGGCAGGGGCCTTCTTCGTGCGCTCTGTCTCGCTGTCGCGCTTGGTAGTGGGCTATGCCGGCCTGCTGGCCCTGCTCGGCCTGACGGGGATGCGGTTAGCGCTGCGGCTGGGCATGGGCTGGCTATACGCCCGCGGCCAGGGGCGGCGACGGGTCATCTGGGTGGGATCCGGCTTGCTCTTGGCTGAGGTGCTGGAGCGGCTAGAGCGCTGTCCAGCCTTGGGGTTTGAGGTCAAGGCTTGGGCCGTGGCCGGGGATCCCTCGGCGCCAGAAGCGGGGCCTCTGCAAAAGCTGGAGCGCCTGGATCCCGCTCATCTGGTGGCCTATGTACAGGCTCACCCTGAGATCCAGGAGGTGTGGTTTGGGCAGCCCCAGTTGGCCTCTGCGCCCCTCTTGCTGAGCTTGCAAGCCCTCTCCGTTCAAGTGCGCCTGGTGCCAGATCTTCTCAGCTTCTTAACCGTTAACCTCCAGTTCCACTCTCTGGATGGGATCCCGCTGCTGACGCTGCGGCAGCCCCCTCTGCGCTATGCCCACAACCGTTTCCTCAAGCGCGCTGTAGATATCCTAGGGGCCTCCCTGGGTCTGGTGTTGCTTAGCCCGCTCTTCCTGGTCATCGCTCTGCTGGTGGCCTGCAGCAGCCCTGGCCCCATCCTGTATTGGCAGGAGCGAGTGAGCTTGGACGGGCGTCGCTTTTGGATTGCCAAGTTCCGCACCATGCGGGTAGATGCGGAGGAGCCTGGGCAACCGGGCTGGACGCGCCCTGGGGATCCGCGTCGAACCAAGATAGGAGCCTTTTTGCGCCGCACCAATCTGGACGAGCTTCCCCAGCTTTGGAACGTTTTGAAGGGGGAAATGAGCCTGGTGGGCCCTCGCCCCGAGCGGCCCTACTTCGTGGAGCAGTTTAGCCAGGAGATCCCCAAGTATCCAGATCGGCACTTGGTGAAAAGCGGCCTTACCGGCTGGGCCCAGATCCACGGCCTGCGGGGAGACACCAGCATTGCCCGCCGCACCCAGTATGATCTCTACTACGTGCAAAACTGGTCTCTGTGGCTGGATCTGCGCATCCTGGCCATCACCCTCTGGCAAGGGATCCGCGGACGGTTGAACGGATATTAGGGGTTGCTCATGTCCAACTTGCCCACGCCCCAAGAGCTCCTCTACGAGGGCAAAGCCAAACGGGTCTACCGCACCGCCGATCCCCAGGTTTACCTCTGCCAGTACAAAGACGACGCCACGGCTTTTAATGCCCAAAAGCGGGGATCTATCGCCGGCAAGGGGGAGGTCAACTGCACCGTCTCTAGCCGGGTGTTTGCCTACCTGGCGCAGCAGGGCATCCGCAACCACTTTCTGGCCCAGACCGGCCCCCGTGAGATGCAGGTGCGCGCCCTGCGGATCCTGCCCTTAGAAGTGGTGGTGCGCAACCGTGCTGCCGGCAGCCTCTGCAAGCGCCTGGGCCTGGAGCGAGGCCTTCCCATCGAGCCGCCGCTGGTGGAGTTTTACTACAAAAACGACGCCCTAGGGGATCCCCTGGTGACTCCCGACCACATCCGCCTGTTGCAGCTGGCCACGCCGGAGCAGGTGGAGGTGTTGGGATCCCTGGCTTTGGCAGTCAACACTCACCTTCGCGACTTCTGGAGGCGCTGCCGGCTGGAGCTGGTGGACTTTAAGTTGGAGTTTGGCTTGGACGAGGAAGGGCAGATCTGGCTAGCGGACGAAATTAGCCCCGACACCTGCCGCCTGTGGGATCTGGAGGGAGCTGAGCCACGAGTGCTGGATAAAGACCTCTTTCGCTTTGATCTCGGCGATCCGGCAGCCGGCTACCAAGAGGTGCTGCAGCGGGTGCTCCAGGCTACGGATCCCAATCTCCCCTCTCCCTTTGGGAAAGGGGTTGGGGGTGGGGGCTAGAATACTGGCGACATACCCTGCTACACCCGGCACCTTGACGGGATCCCCTGTGACTTCTCCCCGCCCCGACGACCGCTTCCGCCGTCAACTGGCCGACCTGCTGAACACCTGGGTGGAGCAGGGGCTAATCCAGCCGGAGCAACGGGATCGCCTGCGGGAGTATTACCAACTGGAGAGTTTGCAACGCTCAGCCGGCGGGCGATTTGCCCTGGTGCTGCTGCTGTTTGGCGCAGTTCTGGTGGGCCTAGGGGTGATCTCCTTTGTGGCGGCCAACTGGGCTGCCATTCCCCGCTGGGCAAGAGCCTGGGGGTGCTTGGCCCTCATGGTAGGGCTGCAGGTGGCTGGCTTCCAGGTTTGGCAGCAGGGATCCCAGCGTCTGGGTAGCGCCCTGCTGATAGCCGGTGAACTGACCCTGGGAGCCTGTATTGGCCTGATGGCCCAGTGGGTTCAGCTTGGGGGATCTGCGGCAGGCTTGTTTTGGGCCTGGGGGATGGGCAGTTTGGCCATGGCCTACAGCTTGCGTCACAGCCCCAGCGGTGTACTGGCCTGCGTTCTGCTGGGCTCGGGGATGGTAGCCGACTTCGTGGATTGGGGGACTGTCAACTTCCTCTATCCTTGGTTGACCCTGGGCCTGCTGGTTCCTCTGGCCTATTGGTGTTGCTCTCGCTGGGTTTTTGCCCTGGCCGTGGTGAACTTTGGCCTGGCGTTGCAAGGGTTAGCCGAGCGTTTGGGCAGCTCTTTCCAAGGTTTAACCCTTTTGCATCTGCTTGGTGTTGCAGTTGTGTGGGGGTTGGGTCTGTGGCACCAACGCCATAAGCCTTGGCTAAGCCGGGTTTTAACTGAAGGAAGGGATCCAGAGCTTCCCGGCGAGCTGGAGCAAGGCTTGGATTTGGCCCCGACAGCCCAGAACTTGGCTCTGCTGGGGCTGGGTGTCCTGCTCTATGTCTGGAGCTTTGTCGGGATGTGGGTCGATCTTTCCGAGGATCCCCTCTGGAACGTTGGGGATCCCTGGGCGAGCTTGTCGGCAGTGGGGTTGCTGCTGCTGACGGGCTGGGGCTGGTGGCAGGGTTGGCAGGAGAAGAGATCCCAGCCCGTTTCGTCTTGGCTGAAGGATGCTGCTGTTCTGATTTCTCTGGTTGCCTTGGCGCTTTTGCTGGGGATCCGCAGCGCCCTGCCTTTGAACCTAACCGCAAAGGTAGCCTTGGCCTTCTTTGCTCCCTGGATCGTGACCCTTTTGCTCGTGGGATTGTCGGTGGTGCTCTGCTGGGAAGGGCTGCAGCAGGGGCGGCGGAGCCGCTTCTGGCAGGGGCTATTGGGCTTGACCTTGGTGGTGCTGACCCGCTTTTTCGAGTACCCAACCGGCCTGTTGGCCAAGTCGGCGGTGTTGGTGGCCTGTGGGATCGGCGTGATCTGGCTGGGGCTGAAATTTGAGCGGCGGATTTTCTCCCGTCTCTAATTCTTGCCCTTCTAGGAAGCCAAGCCCCGCTACATGATCAAGCAAAGGAAAAAGCTGGAATTGAGCTGGAATTCACAAGAATTTACAAAGTTTAAGGAACCTGCTTGTATTCCCCAACGTCTTTGCTAGTAAATTCTCAGCTTTGGCTTGAGCTGAGAAGGAAGTGGGCATCTCTATCAAGATTATCAAGATTTGGAGAATACAAATGAAAGTAGGACTGCGTTTGGGCATTTTAGCCTTGCTACTTACGCCCTTTTGGGAGAGTGGTTCTCTTTCGGGTGTTGCCTTGGCTGAAGATCATCTTTTAGTGGCTCAGGCCCCGGAGCCAGGTAGGCAGCCTATGCCTTCTGTGCCTAGATCGATACCCTCCCCAGTTCCCATAGCTCCGGCAGAATCCTCAGAAACTGTAGATGAGCTATTCCGCCAGGTTCCTTTCCCCCCTTCGCCAAGCCCTCTGCCTGGCCTTCAGTGCTCGAGCCCCATGGTGTTGCGCTCAGTAACCCTCAGCGCTCCTCCGCCAAACCCTGCTTCCCCCCTGCAATCGGAGGTTCCACCCAAAGTTTGGGAAACTCTCCAGGGCCCTTTCGGGACAGTCAAGTGGGGAGAGCCCCAACCCAATAAACTCTTTGCTCATACCTTCCAATGGAGCCCCCCTTGTAAAGCAGGCTGCCGGCTGGGAGGCACCCTTACGTTTACCTATCGCAATAACTTCCAGGCAACAAGTAACACAACTCCTGATGCCGGGAACGACAAGTACTACCTATTCAACAGCGCGTTCAACAGCGCGATTTCAACCGGCGGGATTTTACCTCCAACTCAAGCGGGGTTTTTGTATACTTTCTCAAGTCCGCCTACCCCAATTCCGCCTGGCCAAACCTTCACCAAAACTCTAACCCTCTCGCCGGCAGAGATTGCCAACAACCAAGTGACCTTAGTAGTTCAAGATGATACGGCGGTTTTGGGAGCTAAGCTAGAGCTTAGATACTGCTGCTGCGAATGCGAATTTCTCATTTGAGTGCAATTCACGTAGGGGGGACTTCATTGTTCCCCCTTTTCTTCAGCTGACCCTAGCTGAAGTTCTCAAAGCCTACTCAGAAAAAGTAGGAAAGCCTAACGGCGGGCCTGGGCAAAAATGGCTTGCAAAATCTCGTCGGCCCCCTGCTGTTTTAGCTTTTCTGCAAGAGCCATCCCCACTGCCTCGGGATCGGCGGTGGATCCCGTCTGGGTATCGCGGATGAGCCGTCGCCCCTCTAGGTCAGCCACCATGCCGGTCAGGTGCAGCTCTTCCCCTCGAACTTGGCTGTGGACGCCGATGGGCACCTGACACCCCCCCTCCAAGGCCCGCAGGAAAGCTCGCTCGGCCAAACAGCGGGCTGTGGCCTCCGCATCAGCCAAGGGTCGGATGAGCTCCAGAATCCGCTCGTCCCCCTGCCGGCACTCGATGCCGAGGGATCCCTGGCCAACCGCGTACAGAGACACACTGGGATCCAGCACCTCGTGGATCCGCTGTTCTTGGCCCAGGCGCTTCAGCCCCGCCACCGCCAAAATTAGGCCGTCGTACTCCCCCCGATCCAGCTTGGCCAGGCGAGTGTTGAGGTTGCCCCGCACATCCTTGAAGTGCAGGTGGGGAAAGGCGTGGCGCAGTTGGGCCAATCGCCGCAAAGATGAAGTGCCGATCACCGTTCCTGCTGGCAGGGTGGCCAGTTGGTAGCCGCGCAGCTCTTCCCGCAGCACCAGCGCGTCCAAAGGATCCTCCCTCTGCGTAATCGCCCCCAGGACCAGGCCTTCCGGCAAACGGGTGGGCAGATCCTTAAGGCTGTGCACCGCTAGATCGCTGCTGCCGTTGAGCAGGCTGACCTCCAGCTCCTTGGTAAACAGGCCCTTATCGCCAATTTTGGCCAGCGCCACATCCAGGATGATGTCTCCCTGGGTGGAAAGGGTGTGCAGCTCTAGCGGCAATCCCGGATGGTGGGCCTGCAACTGCTCCATCACCCAGTGGGTCTGGGCCAAGGCCAGCTCACTTTTGCGGGAGGCGATCCGCACCGGCTGGGCAGCCCCTGCCGAGGGTTGCCAGGGAGTTGAGGCCAGTTCGCTCATGGCTGCTGCAAAATCCGAGAACACCGTCTTTCACGCTAACTGACTTTGCGGCGCCGCACGGCAGCGGCCTTCAAGATCCTTAACCAAAACTGCCATTTCCCCCCGATCCAGACTTTACTACGGGGATCCCGGCCGGTAGGATAAGTAGACGGATTCTCCGCCGCGGCGGGGAGAGTTGTGGTCTGTCAAGCCTCCTTCTCCAAGGTTGCTAGAGGACAATTCTCTGTAAGCACAGGGCCCCCTGATTTGCTTGGTAGTCTGCCTGGATAGGTCTTATGGAAGAAAACAACGTCGGCAACGGCACTCAGTTACTGCTCAAGCGCACCATCCCTGTCAAGGTGGTGGTCACCCCCCTTTGGAAGAAAGAAATGCAGGAGCAATTGGAGCGGCAGATCGAAGCCACCGATGCTCAGATGCAGCAACTGGAGTTTCAGGGCAAGCGGGCCATTGCCGAGCTGGAGAAGCAAAGCCCTAACCCCAACAGCCCCCAGGTGCTCCAACAGGTGGAAGCGGTGAAGAGCCGCGTGAACGAGCAAAAGATCAAGCTCTTGGATCAAAAAAACCAGTTGCTTCAGCAGATCAACCAACTGAACAACCTGGAGCTGAACCAAGAGGTGCTCCAGGGCAGCGTGGAGAGCTTCTTCCGCGTGCAAAAGGGAGACAACCTGATCCAGAAAATGCAGGTGGAGATCCTGCTGGAAGATGGGGTGATCAAGGAAATTCGCGGCAACCCATAAGCTCTTCATATCCTTTGGGAGGACAGGGATCCCTTGCTGTGGGGTAGCAGATCAAGACCTTTGGTCTTAACCCAAGTCGGTGGCAACACAATAGGTGACAATAATTAACGGCCTCTTAACAGCCGCTGGGCTCAAGCTTGGGACGGCTGGTGCGTACGGGCAAAGTTGTTACCTACGAGATGCTCGCCATGTCTGAGTTTGTCTGGTCAGAGCCTGCCCCCCTCGAGGACCTACATCTTCCCGATTGGTTGCTCACCTCGGCTCAGCGCCGCCGTCTCAAAGCTTTCCTGGTTCTGGCGACGGTGTGGGGGCTGGTCAGCCTGATGCACCAGGTAGCGGTAGCCCGCTGGTTTACCGTTGGCCTGGCCACCTTCATGGTCATCCACATCAACCGCCTGTTCCGGCTGCAACCGGCGGCTCTGCCGCCCCCCTTGAGGCTTTACCCTCCTGGAACAATGGCCTGGGATCCCGCCGCCGCCGAAACGGCCTCCCTGCCTTTGCCTGAGGTGGGCGGGGCTCAGCCCTTAGCGCTGGCGGGTTCTCCTCTGCCGCGAGTGGCGGTGTTGATCCCGGCCAAAAACGAAAGCGCAGTGCTGCCGCGGCTGCTGCACAGCCTCACCCAGTTGGATTACCCCAGCAGCCACCTGGAGCTGTGGGCCATTGACGATGCCAGCAGCGATGCTACCCCCGACATCTTGCAGGAAGCCCAAAAGCGGATCCCTCACCTGCGAGTTTACCGACGGCCACCAGGGCGAGGAGGCGGCAAGTCTGGCGCCCTCAACGAGGTGCTGCCCCTGACGCGGGGGGAGATTATCTTGGTCTGCGACGCCGACGCCATTGTGCCCCCGGATTTGCTGACTCGCACCCTGCCGCTGTTCGGCCAGACCCCCCGCCCCGGCAGACGGACAATCGGCGCCGTTCAGGTGCGCAAAGCCTTGAGCAACCCCAACGTCAACTTCTGGACCCTGGGCCAGGTGGCGGAGATGGCCTCCGATGCCTACTTGCAGCAGCAGCGGGTGGCCATCCGCGGGATTGGGGAGCTGCGAGGCAACGGCCAACTGGTGCGACGGGATGTCCTGGAAAAGTGCGGCGGCTGGAACGAGAACAGCCTCACCGACGACCTGGATCTTACTTTTAAGTTGCACCTGGCGGGGGTGGATATTGCCTTTTTGACGGAGCCGGCCATCGTCGAAGAGGGAGTCACCTCTTGGAAAAGCCTTTGGCACCAGCGTTGCCGCTGGGCGGAGGGGGGCTACCAGCGCTACCTCGACTACTGGCCAGGGATCCTCAGCCGCCGCCTGGGCATGGCCAAGACAGTCGATCTCTGGGCCTTTTTCATCTCTCAGTACCTGCTGCCGATGGCCTTAGTTCCCGATACCCTCTGGGTGCTGTTGACGGGCCATTCCTCGGTGCTGCTCCCCTTGAACGCCCTGGTCATGGGATCTGTGACGGTGGCCTTCTACCGCGGCCTGCGCCAGGTGGAGGGGCTGCGCGGGCGAAAACTCTGGTGGCGTACGGCTCTGGGCTTGGTGTACATGCTCCACTGGCTGCCGGTCATGATCGTGACCACGGCTCGTATGTGTGTGCAGCCCAAGCGGTTGCGGTGGGTAAAAACGGTGCACCATGGCCTCTAGTTCTGCTGTTGGGGATCCCCCAGATCCTGCTATCCTAATCAAACGCCAGCTCACCAAACTACCCAGCCCGACTATGGCCCGCCTCTACTAC
>NZ_JANSHG010000092.1:0-10162 GCF_047461555.1 Synechococcus sp. WC101 | reverse complement strand
GGCGGCTGCACCACCAGCTTGATGGGCAGGCCGAACTGGCGGGCAAACTCAAAGTCCCGCTGGTCGTGGGCGGGCACGGCCATGATGGCTCCTGTGCCGTAGCCCATGAGCACATAGTCGGCAATCCAGATGGGGATCCGCTCTTGATTGACGGGGTTGATGGCGTAGGATCCCGTCCAGACGCCCGTTTTTTCGCGGTCTTCGGCGCTGCGCTCGATCTCGCTGCGGGCAGCGGCCTCGGCCCGGTAGGCCTTGACAGCAACCTCTTGCTCAGGGGTGGTGAGCTTCTCCACCAAGGGATGCTCCGGCGCCAGCACCATGAAGGTGGCTCCCCAGAGGGTGTCAGGCCGGGTGGTGAACACCGGCAGCTCCTCCCCTGTTTCGGTTTTGAAGACAACCCTAGCCCCCACCGACTGGCCAATCCAGTTCTCCTGCATGGTGAGCACCCGCTCCGGCCAGCCGGAGAGCTTCTCCAGGTCAGCCAGCAGTTGGTCGGCATAGGCCGTGATCTTGAGAAACCACTGCTTGAGGAGGCGCTTTTCCACCAGAGCTCCCGATCTCCAGGAGCGCCCTTCCGCATCTACCTGCTCGTTGGCCAAGACGGTCTGGTCCACCGGATCCCAGTTCACCGGCGCCTCCTTCTGGTAGGCCAGGCCCGCTTTGAAAAACTGCAGGAAGAGCCACTGCGTCCACTTGTAGTAGTCGGGGGCGCAAGTGGTGATCTCCCGCTCCCAGTCGTAGGAAAGCCCCAGCCGCTGCAGTTGATCCCGCATTTGGGCAATGTTCTGGTAAGTCCACTTGGCCGGCGGGATCCCCCGATCGATGGCGGCGTTCTCTGCCGGCAAGCCAAAGGCATCCCACCCCATGGGGTGCAGCACCGCGTACCCCTGCATCCGCTTGTGGCGGGCAATCACATCCGTGATGGTGTAATTGCGCACATGCCCCATGTGCAGGCTGCCACTGGGGTAGGGGAACATCGACAGGGCATAAAACTTGCGGCTTTCCGCCGTCAGCTCCGGCGTGCGATCCAACCCGAGTTCACGCCAGTGGGCCTGCCACTTGCTTTCGATGGCCGGAGGATTGTAGCGCGCGTCCACAGTCTAGGGCTCCTGGGGAGAACAGCTCTCGGCTTCAGGTGGGCTAAGATACCAGCATTTTGGCATGTTTTGCGGATCCCCGGCGCCGACGGGATCCACCGGAAACCAGTTAACCCAAAGGGATCCCCTCAGTAGGTTTCCTCGTGCCACCTGTTGGCCTTCTTCAGCTCCTTCTGGAACTTGCTCCAGTCTTGACCGGCTTGCTCGGCAAGGGGGGCCATGACGCTGTTGATGCCGTCCTCCATTCCCTTGAGGCCGCAGATGTAAGTGTAGGTGTTGGGCTGCTGCAGCATCTCCCACAGCTCGGGGCCGTACTCGGCCATGCGGTTTTGCACGTACATCTTTTTGCCGTCGGGGGTTTGCTGTTCGCGGCTGATGGCGTAATCGACGCGGAAGCGATCCCCATACTGGGCTTTCCAGGCCTCTAGATCCCCGTGGTAGAGCAAGGTGGACGTGGTGGGCACCCCAAAAAACAGCCAGATCTTGCCCTGATAGTTGGGATCCTCTTCAAACAGGTGCTTGATGAAGGCGCGAAAAGGGGCGATGCCGGTGCCGGTGGCAATCAAAATCAGGTTGGCGTTCTCATCTTCCGGCAGCAAAAAAGTTTTCCCCGAGGGCCCGGTGATCATCACCTCGTCGCCGGGTTTGAGATCGGTGAGGAAGCCGGAGCAGACCCCTACCCCCGGCTGGCCTGTCTCCTTATCCACGTATTCGGCCCGTTTCACACTCAGAGAAACGGTGCGCCCCTCGCCATCGTCGCCATAGCGGGTAGAGGCAATGGAGTAGAGGCGGGGCTTGTGGGGCTTGCCCTTGTCATCTACGCCAGGAGGAATAATGCCAACGCTTTGGCCCTCCAGGTAGCGGTAGTTGGGATCCGGCAAGCTGAGCACAATGTGCTTGGTCAGGCCGGGTGCCCCTTCCCCCACAAGGGAGTAGGTCTCTACACACTGGCCGATCAGGGGCGCGTTGGGACGGTACAGATTGACAACAACTTCTCGCTTTTGGGCGCTGGCAACCATAACGGCGATCTGCTCCTGGCAATGGGAGAAAACTCTCTAGCAAACACCTTAGCAGCCCGCCCGCCCGAAGGGAACTTGCCGGAGGGGAACACCCCAGGCCGATCCTGAGAAAGCCCGCCCGGAAAACTTCTCTTCTCCTCAGTCGTCGCCGGGAAACAGGCAGTTTTTGTTAAATTGTTCCTTGACGCCGCCCCCCTCTCTGGCCTCAAGCTCGGTTGTGGGGGAGCGTCTTGTGGTAATATGCAAGACCATAAAGAACAGTAACTTTTTTAGAGGCTTCCTCTCAGTTTTGCCCTGCCCATCCCCAAGGAGTTCCCATGGCAAGCAGTCCTGAACGTATTGTAATGATCGGTGTTGCCGGAGATTCTGGCTGTGGCAAGTCCACGTTCTTGCGGCGGTTGGGGGACTTGTTTGGCCGGGATCTCATTACCACCATTTGTCTGGACGACTACCACTCCTTGGATCGCTACCAGCGCAAAGAGAAGGGCATTACGGCGCTGGATCCCCGCGCCAACAACTTCGACCTCATGTACGAGCAGGCCAAGGCGCTCAAAAATGGCCAGAGCGTGATGAAGCCCATCTACAACCACGAGACAGGGCTCATTGACCCGCCGGAGCGGGTGGATCCCAGCCCCATCATCGTCTTGGAGGGCCTTCACCCCATGTACGACGAGCGGGTGCGGGAGCTGCTGGACTTCAAGGTCTATCTGGATCTGGCGCCGGAGATCAAGATTGCCTGGAAGGTGAAGCGGGACATGGCCGAGCGGGGCCACACCTATGAAGATGTGTTGCGCTCCATTGAGGCCCGCCGCCCCGATTTCGAGGCCTACGTCGATGTGCAGAAGCGCTATGCCGATGTAGTCATCGAGGTGCTGCCCACCAAGCTGCTGCCGGAGCTGGATCCGGAGCACAAGGTGCTGCGGGTGCGCATGATCCAGCGGGAGGGGGTGAGGTATTTCGACCATGTTTACCTCTTCGACGAAGGCTCCACCATCGACTGGATCCCTTGTGGCAAAAAGCTGACCTGCTCCTACCCAGGCATTCGCCTGCACTACGGCCCTTCCACCTACTTCGACCAGCCGGTTTCGGTGTTGGAAATTGACGGCACCTTCGACAAGCTGGAAGAGGTTATCTACATCGAGAACCACCTGAGCAACCTGTCGACCCGTTACTACGGCGAGCTGACGGAGCTGCTGCGCAAGCACCCGGAATATCCTGGATCCCGCAATGGCTCTGGACTCATCCAGGTAATCGTGGGCCTGAAGCTGCGGGCCCTCTACGAGAAGATTCAGGCGGAAGCCAAAGAGCTGGCGGTTGCTTCCTAAGGTTTGGCCTCTGCGTGAAGGGGATCCCTTGACCTGGCTCGGGCAGTTGGGCAAGCGGCGATAGGTGGCGATCCATGCAAGGGTTCCAGTTGGAAATCTGGCCGGAGGGAACAGCCTTTTTCCGGCGGGCGGTCGAGATCTGGCAAGAGCAGGCCGCGGCGGCCATCCGTCAACGGGGCCGCTTTACGGTGGCCTTGGCAGGGGGAAACACGCCACGGAAGTTGTATGCTGCTTTAACCCAGGCGCCGGGGATCCCTTGGCAGCAAACCTGGCTGTTCTGGGGGGACGAGCGCTACGTTCCCCCGGATCACCCCGAGAGCAATTACGGCATGGTACGGCGGATCCTGCTGGATACGGTCGGGGTTCCCGCCTCCCAAGTCTTTCCCATGCCCACCCACTCAGGAGATCCCTTACGGGATGCGGCGGAGTACGAGGCGACCCTGCAGCAGATTTTCGGCACCGAATGCCCTGCCTTTGATCTGATCTGGCTGGGAGTGGGAGAAGACGGCCACACGGCCTCCTTATTTCCCGGTACAGCCGCCCTGGAGGTGCAACACCGCTGGGTGACGGTGGGCCAAAAAGGGGAGGAGCCGCGCCTGACTCTGACCTACCCTGTCTTGAACAGGGCGGCTCAGGTGGTGGTTTTGGTAACGGGGGCCAGCAAAGCCGCGATCGTCAAGGAGGCGCTGACAACGGAGGCCCACCTGCCCTGCCAGCGCCTCAACCCCCAAGGACGGCTGCTATGGCTGCTGGATGCGGCGGCAGCGGCTGAACTGCCCCTGCCCGCGGTGGCCTTGCTCGGCTAGTCCGGCCAATTGCTGCCGAAAAAGCGCTGGCTGAAGATGGCGATTTGACCTGGATCACCGCTGCATCCCTTCCCTTCGAATTTGATGGGGGTAGTTGAGTTTGGAGCGCTGCCCCATGTCCATTCGACTCATTGTCGAATCGGTTCTCCAGAGCACCTACCTCAGCCGCCGCCAAGAATCCCAAATCTGCCATTTCCTCCAGGAGCGGCTTTACGACGAATTGGATCTGGAGGCAATTGATCGGCTGATCTTGGCTTTGCTGAAGGGGCAAGTCCAGCTCGAGTGAGAGGAAAGCTGCGCCGCTTCGCCAAATCCTCAGGCCAGAGCCTAGCCCAGCCTCCTGTGGCAGTCTGGTCGCTTGAGCAGCGGACGGCTACAGGACTTCCAGCAGGAGAGCTTTCCGGCAGGCTCCCTCAGATGCTTTGGCTGCCTCCCCAGCTCGGACGACGCCCTTGCCAACCGCCGCTCCTCGAAGGTAGGGTGACGCCTTCACCGAGTGACATACTCTCGTCTCTCACCCTAAAGCGCTCCGCGCCGCTGACGCGAACGGGGAGCTACTGCGAGAACCTTCTGCGTCCGGCTGTGCCGTGCCGTTAGGCATGCAGCCGCGGAATGCTCTAGCGCGGGGCTATACCAGATTCCGGCAATGCCGTCTTGTATAGCTAATCTGATTCTACGATATTTTTGCGGGGGTGGCTGTATCCCGACCCTGACTGCCCCCCAGTAGGGGGGTACAAGTCGGGGCTTATCCACCTCCGCACCCCCAGAAGCTAAAACCTCCGTCCTGCTGACCCGACACCCAGGCCACAAGCAAACCTCCAAGGCACCGTCAATGCGCCCCTGCACACTTGTCCAAGGCAAAGCCCCACCTATATTTGATCGCCAATTTTGGGTAACTGTAGCACAGACGAGCGACTAAGACTTGCGACAAAACCTGTCTGTTGACCGTCCTGGGGCAAGCCTGTGCAAGTTCAAAGCGGTTGCGGCCCCGTTGCAACGGGATCCAAACCCTCTTGGCCTTTGAGCTGCGGGTGGATCCGCCGCCGGCAGGCCAATCGGAGCTGGTGGATCTGGATGGCAACGCGGCGGTTCAGCTCTAGTTTGGGGATCCCACCGAACATCTGCGCGTCCAAACTCAGGCCACGGTGCTCACCCTGCGGGAGAATCCCTTTGACTATCTGCTCTGCGATTGGGCTACCCATCTTCCGATTGACTATCCCAGCACGCTGGCAGCTCAATTGCAGCCTTATCGGACGGCGCAGGCGGATGCTGGCATCCAAAGCCTGGCCTGGGAGCTGTGGGATCAGGTGCAGGGGGAGACGACGGCTTTTTTGCCGGCGCTCAACCAACGCATCTACTCCGAGTGCCGTCACATCCTGCGGGAAAAGGGGGATCCCTCGCCCGCCGGCTTGACCTGGCAGCGCAAAACCGGCTCCTGCCGTGACCTGACGCTGGTGTTGATGGAGGCCTGTCGGGCAGTAGGTCTGGCGGCAGGATTTGTCAGCAGCTACCAGGTCGGCCCGCCGTTGCAAGAGAACCTGGAACTCCAGGGCACAACCGGCAAAGAGCCCGCAGAGCCTGTCCGCCGCCACCTGCACGCCTGGGCAGAGGTGTATCTGCCGGGGGCCGGTTGGCGGGGGTTCGATCCCACCCAAGGGCTGGCCGTGGCCGATGGCCATGCGGCTTTGGCGGCCAGTGCCTACCCCAAAGATGCCGGCCCCATCTACGGCCACTGGCTGGGCAGAGGCGTTCACAGCAAGATGGACTACACCATTCACATCGAGGCGGAATCCGCCCTGCAGAGCCAAGCCCAACTGAGCCCCATATCCTAGCGGGATCCTTTGAGAACCCTGTCAGCGTCTCTCCTGCCGTGATATTCTGCTAGCTTCTAGTTCTAACCGAGCCCTCTCTTGAAAACCATGGACGAACTCAACACCCTGATCCAGGATCTGCAAGCTGCCTTTGACGACAGCAGCAAGCCCGTGCTCTCGATATATGCCGACACCAACCCTGCTCGTCCCGAAAATGCGGGTCGCGCCTGGGTGGGGCGCATCAAGAATACCCTCAAGGAGCTGCTGGAGAGGGAGGAGAGCAAGCCTGATAACTCCCTCTGCGAGCAAGTCCTTGCTCTAGTAGAGCAGGAGCGCCCTTCAGCCCGCACCCTGGTTCTTTTTGCCAGCCGCAATCCCGTCGGCAAGCCAGTGCTGCGCCGAATCGACCTGCAGGTGGAGCTGCCGGTGGTGGATCTGGCCCATGGGCGGGTGGAGGCCCGCTGGGGGGAACCTTACCTCACGCCCCTTTTCTTTGCCTTTGATGAATACGAGCGGGGTGGGGTGTTGCACCTGTCTGGCAGCAGGTGGCGCTTCTACGAGCTCTTTTTGGGAGAACTGCGAGAGGACACGGAAATCTTTGCCAACATCAGCGCCGAGGAATGGCAGGAACTGCAGGAGCTGGCCGGCCGCATTGAAAATGCCGTTGCCGAACGTCGCGCCCGCAGCGGTGGCACCTTCGACAAGCTTTCCCCAAAGGAGCGGGAGGCGGCCAAGGTCAGCCTCTGGATGCACAAGCTCTACCTGCGCCTGGCTTCCGCCCTGGATAAGGCAGTGGATCGCCTGGGCATTGAGCGGCTGGTGCTCATGGGCGAAGCCTGGCAGGTGTCCCACTTTGAGGGCTATCTCAACCGCGGCCTACGCAACCGCATCGTCGCGCGGGTGGGGCACCCCGCCAACCTTCACACACCGACGCCGCAAGACATCCTCGACCGAGTGGTACCCGTCCTGGAGGCCGCTGAGCGCCGAGGAGAGCTGGCTTTGTTGGAGCGGATTCGAGAGCAGCCCGGCGCTTGGGGCTTAGATGCGGTGCTGGACGCCCTACAACTAGGTCGAGTGGAAATCCTTGTCTTGCCCTGGAGGCTAGAGGCCACCATCTGGCGCTGCCCAGACGGCTCGGTGGGAGGAACCCCAGAGATGGCCCAGCTCCTCTGCCCAGAGCCGCAACCGGTGGCGCTGCGGGATCAGGTCTGGGTGCTGGCCCGCGATTTCGGCGCTAGGCTGGAGTTTGTCCGCGGCGAGGCCGAAGACCGCTTGCTCCACGAGTTTCAAGGAGCAGCCGCGCTGTTGCGCTGGTAGAGGCCGCTCCAACCGGGTCGAGCAGCTCTCTGGCTGGATCCTGAAGCCGCAGTGTAGGCTAACATAGCCTAGCCCACCTCTGAAAAGTTTTCTGAGGGATCCCGTTGACCCAGTCTATTGATCTTCCCACCAGCGTTGATACGTTTTTGCAAGAGCTGGCTGCGATTCAGCAAGTGGGGCCAAAGCGGATAGCCATTCTGGGCAGTCGCCATGTGCCCATCACCCACCAGTACCTCATCGAAACCCTCAGCTACGCTTTGGCCCTTACCGGCAACCGCATTCTCACTTCCGGGGCCATTGGCACCAACCTGGCTGTGATTCGCGGAGCCATGCGGGCGGACATGAAATCCCTGACGGTGATCCTGCCCCAAAGCCTGGAGCGACAGCCGGCAGAGTCGCGGGCCAGCCTGGAGCAGGTGCTGCATCTGGTGGAGCACCCCGAAAATGACCACCTGCCCCTGGCGGAGGCCAGCCGCCTGTGCAACCTAGAGATCGTCAGCAAGTGCCAGCAGTTGATCTGCTTTGTTTTCCACGACAGCGTCACGCTTTTGGAGGCCTGCAGGCACGCTGAGGAGCAACACAAGGTGGTTACGCTCTTCTATTTTGACTGATTGGACTGCAGCTCACTGCTCTCAACCTTTTGCCCCGAGGGTAGCAGTGTAGAAGGCCCCGATAGCTCAACATAGACTGCAGCGCATTCCCGACGTTGGGCGAATGGAATAGGATAAGGCTTTGTATTGAGGCAAATCGTTGGGCAGCCATGATGGGATCCCCGGCATGGAACTCGGAAATTTCTGCAGTCTCGCCGACCTCATCCTCTAATCCGCGGGGATCCGAAAGGGGTGTTTATTTTCGATTCGATGCCCAAGGGATCCATCTGCATTTGCCCGCCACCCTGGCTTGGGAAGAAGTCTGGGACGATTTGGTGTGGCAATTGCGCAGCCGCAAACCCTACTGGGCAGGAGTGGCCCCCCTGACCCTGTGGTGCCAAGAGCGAGAGCTGGACTTGCCCACCCTACAAACTCTGGCCGTCTTGTTGTCGCGGCATCGGTTGTCCTTGTGGCGCGTCCAAACCGGATCCCGAGGGACGGCGATCGCGGCGGCGACCCTAGGCTATTCTGTGGAACAATCTTCCCCCTTGGAGGCGATTCCCCCCGTCTCCCCGGATACTACTCCCCTCTACCTGCGGTCCACGGTGCGGTCGGGGATGTCGGTGCGCCACCGTGGCTCGGTTTTTCTGCTGGGGGATCTCAACCCCGGCGGCGAGATCATTGCCGGCGGTGACATTTGGGTCTGGGGACGGCTGCGAGGGCTGGTGCATGCTGGTGCTGAGGGGGATAGAGGCGCGGTGATCTTGGCCTTACAGTTGGAGCCAACTCAGTTGCGCATTGCCGATCAGGTGGCCCGTCCACCCGAGGGCGGATCCCCTCCCAACACGCCAGAGGTGGTTTACTTGCAGGAGGGTGTCATCTGCATTGCCAGCCTTCAGGATTTTCTGCGGAGGGGGGTATGAGCCGAGTTATCGTCGTCACCTCTGGGAAGGGGGGAGTGGGGAAAACCACCCTAACGGCCAATTTGGGCACTGCCTTGGCGCGCTTGGGTCGCTCGGTGGTGGTGGTGGATGCCGACTTTGGCCTGCGCAACCTGGACTTGTTGCTGGGGCTAGAGAATCGGGTGGTGTACACGGCTTTGGAGGTGATTGCGGGGGAATGCCGCCTTGAACAAGCCTTGGTGAAGGACAAGCGCACCCCCAATTTGGCGTTGCTGCCGGCGGCCCAAACCCGCAACAAAACGGCAGTCAGCCCGGATCAGATGCGGCAGTTGATGGAAAAGCTTGCCAGCAGCCATGACTACGTGTTGATCGACTGCCCGGCGGGAATTGAACAAGGGTTTCGCAATGCCATTGCGGGGGCAACGGCAGCCCTGCTAGTAACTACGCCCGAAGTAGCAGCGGTGCGGGATGCAGACCGGGTGGTGGGCTTGTTGGAAGCGGCAGGGATTTCCTCTATCCAGCTAATCGTCAACCGCCTGCGCCCCGATATGGTAACCGCTGGCCAGATGATGGCAGTGGAAGATGTGGTGGAGGTGCTGGCCATCCCCTTGGTGGGTATCATTCCAGAAGACCGGGAGGTGATCGTCTCCACCAACAAAGGGGAGCCCCTAGTCCTCTCGGCCAACCCGACTCAGGCTGCCCAGGCCATCCAGCGCATTGCCCGACGGCTGGAAGGGGAGACGGTGGAATTTCCTAAGTTGGCCAGCTTGGGCGAGTCTTTCTGGGAAAAGGCCAAGCGGTTTTTCAGCCAAAAGGTGCTCTGAATCTCAACGGCTCTTGAGCTCCATCTCAACGGGATCATCACTCTTTGCCTGGAGTCTTTGCTTTCCCTGCTATGCACCTTCAATAAAGCCCATGCTTCTCGATTTCTTGGATCAGCTTTTTTCCCGCCACTCCGGCAACAGCCGCGAGCAAGCCAAGCAGCGCCTGAAACTGATCTTGGCCCACGACCGCGCCGACCTCACCCCGGCAGCCTTGGAAGCGATGCGCCTGGAGATTTTAGGGGTAGTATCTCGCTATGTGGAGCTGGATTCGGAGGGGATGCAGTTTCACTTGGCGGCAGAAGGGGGGACGACGGCCCTGATCGCCAACCTCCCCATTCGCCGTGTCAAGCCCCTGGCGGAGGCCCGCCTCAATTCCTGTGAAGGGGAGAACCCACAACAGGATCCCGGAGCGGCCCCATCCGAGGGCGGCCATTTGAGCTCGCCTTCTCCCTGAGCTACCCTAGACTCAGG
>NZ_JANSHG010000091.1:0-10311 GCF_047461555.1 Synechococcus sp. WC101 | reverse complement strand
GGATGGCCTCGCCTCTGACAGGATCTGGCAGGATCCCCTGGTTGAGGCGGGCGGTGTATTGGTAGCCGCTGGCGGTGTGTTGGAAGAAGGTGAGGGGCTCCTGCAGCCCTCGCCAGCTCTCGCCTGGCCCGCCAGCGTGCCCCAAGGCCAGGTGCCGCCAACTGGCCCAGAAGCGCTGTGGATTGGGGAAGGTGCGCCAATGCAGCTCCTCGTCTGGCCCCAACACCTGCGCCATGCCTCCCCGCCTGGGGTCGATGGCGTACATGAAGGCAAAGCTGATAGGCGGATCCCCGGGCAAGGTGACGCGGCTGTACCAGCCCTCGAAAAACGGCTCGGCACAGCCATCCCAGTGATAGCCGCCATGGGGCAGGGATCCCCAGTCCGTTGAGCCGTTTTGCTTAAAGCACTCTGCCACCGGAGAGCAACTCCCTCGAGAATCGCCAGAAGATAGAAAAAAGTCTATAGCTACCAAAAGAGCAATTGTATTGTTTCTATGTTTGTCTGCTTTTAGGATATCAACCAAGCTGAGATTTTAAGTCCAACTTTTTGGGACTTTTCGGCCTTAAGTTTGTGCCCTATGCGATGCTGAATACGCCCGCAGATGGGGGCACTTCGGCTGAGGGGGTAGGGTACGCCTGCGCTAGGTTAGTCGTCCGACGGTTCTATCTTGGGATCCAAGCTCTTGGCGGTAAGGCGCAAGGCTTCCGCCTGATCCATCACTCGAGGCGCTTGCACTGCCGTCTCAACCCCTTGCCGATAGCTCTCCCACAAGGGCATTTCCGGGTAGGTTTGCTGCAATTTTTTGATCTCATCTAGCAGAGCGCCCAGCCAGCCAGACGTACCCCAGGTGAGCAAAAACTGCAAGGGATTCCAGAGGTTGAGTTGCCGCCCCAATTCGTTGAGGCTTTCGTTGCGAATGGGCGGGTCGAAGATGTCGGCCACCGTCATCAACTGGCGCGCCAAGAGCGGCCTGAGGGTTGTCTCAGCAGCCTCCACAACGGCGGGAAGGGCGGCTTGGATGCGCTCGGGACTGGGAATGTGCCGGGCCTGGGGCAAAGCTTGCAGCAGCAACTCCAGGCGTCGCCCCGCCTCTGCCGACTCCAAAGCCGATTCTAGGGTTGTGCCCACGCTGAGAAACACTTCTCCCGTCAACAGCCGCACGGCGTCGATAACCAAGTGGTACAGGGGCGGGATCGCCAGCTTGATCCACTCGCTCTGGAAAAACTCCCGCAGCCGCCGCGCCAGATAGTCCCCCACTTGGGTGGTTTGGATCCCCACTTGGGTGAGGGAGAGGTACCAGTCGGGGGGGGATCCCTTGGGATCAAGCCACTGGCGCAGAGTTTGCCATTCCTCTTCTGTGAGGGCAGTTCGCCCCTGTTTTAAGACGCTGCGCCGCAGCTTGCCCTCGGCATTCAAGAGCTTGCGCAGCTCCGGTGTGCCCAGCAAAGAGAGGGCGCTTGCGGATCCCACGCTGCCGATCTCGACAGCAATAAGGGCGGCCAAGAGGGCGGCTGAGGCTTCCACTTGGATCTCGCCGCTTTTGTCCATCACCAAAGGTAGGCGGCTGTTGCCATAGGCCCGCAGGCTCATCGCCTCCAAGGTAGAGCGCTGCTCAGAGGTCAAGGCCCCCGCCCAGGCAGGGATGCCGTTGGTGGCTGCTTCGGGGTGTGGTGGCTCCTGCAGGCTGTGATACAGCAGGCTGGCCACCCAGGCTCGGTCGGCGGCCCGTTCCAGAGAGCCGATGACCACCTCCCATTGGCAGGGGTTGAGCAGAGGCAAAAGCGCTTGCAGCTCTCGCCGGAGGGGCTCTGGAGAGGTTGTGGCTCTGGCTTTGTCTAGAGTTGCCTGCAGCCGATCTCGCGCCTCGCGGCACAAGCCGCCCCACTCCAGTTGCCAACGAGCTAGGGTCTGCTGCACTGTTTCTTCGGAGCGTCGGGGCAGCTCCTGCCAGCCCGCCTCCAGTTGCCGCCACAGCTCCTCCCAGTTCAGATCCCCGGCCCTAGAAGGTGGAGAGTTCGCCGGTGCGGCAGGTGGGGCAGCGTTGGGATCGAGATTGGGGGAGAAGAACTCAGGCATGGGCAAACTTGGCCTCAGGGGCATTACCGGCATTATAGCTAGGGGTAAAAGGCGAGCTGTGGTAGGCCCAAGGTTTCCGGCCACCCCATCATTAGGTTGAGGCATTGCACCGCTTGCCCGGCTTGTCCCTTCATCAGGTTGTCGATCACCGACAGGACAATGACCCGGTTGGTGCGGGTATCCACTTCCACCCCAATCATGCAGGTGTTGGTGCCGGCAACCCACTTGGTTTGCGGGTAAACGCCGCGGGGCAGCACCTTGACCCAGGGGGATTGGCGATAGAAGGCGTTGTAAATGGTGATGAGATCTTCGCCCACAAGGCCGGGATCCCGCAGGTTGGCGTACAAGGTCACGTGGATGCCCCGCACCATCGGCACCAGGTGGGGCGTAAATTGCACGGTGATGGGGGTGTGGGTGAGGTCGGAGCAGGCCTGCTCGATCTCGGGTGTGTGCCGGTGTTGGGCCACGCCATAGGCGCCTAGCGAGCTGTCCACCTCGGCAAATAGGGATCCCAGCTTGGGGGTGCGGCCCGCCCCCGAGACGCCCGATTTGGCATCGAAAATCAGGCTGTCCAGCTCCACCAACCCCTGCCGCAGCAGAGGGGCAACCGCCAACAGGGAGGCCGTGGGGTAGCAGCCGGGGCAGGCTACCAGTTGCGCTTGGGCGATGGCCTCCCGGTAGAGTTCTGGCAGCCCGTAAACCGCCTGCTCGTTGGCCTGGCGATAGGCAGGGCTGGGCCAGTTGGGATCCGTCTGCCCCAGGCGATACCAGGATTGGTAGGTGGCCAGGTTGCGAAAGCGATAGTCTGCCGAGAGATCTAGAACTTTGCACCCTTTGGCTAGCAAAGGCGGCGCCAAGTCTGCTGCCAGGCCATTGGGCAGAGAGAGGAAGACAACGTCGCTGCTGGCGGCAATGGCCTCCACATCTACCGGCTGGATGGTCAAATCCACCGCTTGGGCCAGGTGAGGGTAGAGATCCCCGTAGCGTTTGCCGGCGCTGTCTTGACCGGCCAGGTAGGTGATCTGCGCGCCGGGGTGTTCGCTGAGCAGCCGCGCTAACTGCACCCCTCCATACCCGGAGGCCCCGACAATGGCGACACGGACGGGATCGGTGGGAGGAAGAGAACGAGGCGCCGTAGTGGCCATGGGGGCTGCCTGCACAAAATTGACGGCTTGCCTTACTATTTATCGCATTTGTTTACCCCATTTGCCGCCGCATTGGTTGAACCCGCCTGCTCTATGGGGGTCAGTGTTGCCTAGCCACCGAGCGGGATTGGTTACGCTGGGCTCACGCGAGCCGCCCGGGCCTTGGCAACCGCCTTGGTTGTTAAAGTCTTGCCCAGGGGGGTCTCCTATCTCGTTGGGGAAGGTTGTATGTACTACGAGCAACTGATCAACATGATCTTACGGGCCCACGGCCAAAGCAGCCGCCACGGCCTGGATCAGGAAACTTTAACCCTCTACTCCGAAGGCCCCTACACCCTCTACAAGCTCACCTCTCATTTCGACCGCCGCTCCATTTTTGTTTTGGCCCAAAACCAGCAGGAGGTGTTTGTCTCCGGAGATGCGTTTCACAGCAAGCTGATCCCGGGAGAATGGCAGGAGTGGCTGCACCAGAAGGCTTTGGCTGTTGCCGCCGAGACACCCCAGGCCAGCTAGCCGGCGAGGGCCAAAACGCCGGGCTGAATCTGCCGGGGCACCACTGAGAGCCGATCCAACTCCGCACAATAGGCCAGGTCCCTGTCGCTTTCAGGGCTAATGGCCAGTAGCCGCTGCCCATGGCTGGAGAGCCGCAACAGGCCCAGGAGATTGTCTTGCCAAGTTTGGTAGAGGGCCAGGGCGGCTACTGCCTCGTCGTTGCCCAACTGCTCCCACGAGCAGCCCAGGCGATGCAGAACTGCCCCGGCACAGGCGGTGTCTTCCAAAGCAAACGCCCCTTCCCAGCCGGATCCCACCAGCCACACCTCGGCAAAAGCTCCTCGCCTGAGAAACTCCACTACCGCTCCCAAGTTCACCAGGGCCGCCGTGATCACCACCGGGATCCTTTCTAAGCGCTGCAGGGTGCGGGTGCCGTTGGTGGTACTCATGAAGATGCGCTGGTCCCGCACGCGCTCTGGGGTGTACTCGCGGGGGGAGTTGCCTAGGTCAAATCCCGTCACCGTTTTGCCGCCTCGCTCCCCGGCCAAGAGCCGTTTGGAGGCCGGCCAGCTCCGGCTGGCCGCTTGCAAGGACTGCAAGTCGGCAAACACCTCAACGGCCTCTGCCCCTGCCGCCAGAGCTGCGGCGATGGTGGTGGTGGCCCGCAGCACGTCGATGGCCACTGCGCAGGCTGGGATCCCTGCCGGAGGGACTTGCTCAGGGGTGTGGAAGTGGAAAAGTTGCATGAGAGAGGGAGCAAAAAAGGTTCAACTAGAGCCCCACGAGAGCTTATTAGAACTCACGCCGGGCAAACACCAGCACCGTCAAAATGAGCAGCAAAACGGTGTAGATCAGACCGTAAAGCGCGTCGCCAAGGAGCTGGGTGGGCGGAGGAATTTGGCCGTAAACGGCAGCATCTCTTAGATTAAAGCGCTCCAGATCCGGCAAGACCAAGTAAATGACCTCGAACACCTTGCCAAAACCTGCGTCTTCCACCAGCTTGCTTAACTGCAGCAGGGCGCGGCTGGCGTGGCCCATAATGAACAGGGCAATGGTGTAGAGGGTGGCCAAAATTGGAGAGGTAAAAACCCCAAACAGCAGCGCTGCCGCCACAATCAGCACCAGTTCCAAAAAGGTGAAAACTACTGCCCAGAGAATGGCCCAGGGGGAAATGGGGGCCTGCACCAACAGCAGGCTGAGCAAAAAGACGGCCGTCATTATGACCAGCAGCACCGACAGCAAAGCCGACAGGCCCAGATGCTTGCCGACAATAAACTCCGCCCGGCTCATGGGCTTGGCAATCAGCACATAGACCGTGCGCCTCTCGATCTCTTTATTCACCAGCCCGGTGCCGACGAAAATAGCCACCACCAGCGCCAGGAAGTGGATAGCGGCCAGACCCAGATCGGCAATGATCTTGTTGTGGGCCTGGTTGGCTACCTGGGGGATCAAAACGATGGCTCCCAACATGGCCACCGCAAACACCATCACCAGATAGAGAACGCGATCCCGAATCGTTTCCCGGAAAACATTCTGGGCAATGGCCACGACGCGCGCCGCATCCATAAGCTGACCTCAAGCAAGCGACATCCAGCTATACACTTGTAGAAGTCCAGCTTTATTCTATGCAGTTCCAGGCCCAGATTCAGATCCACCTGCGCCCCTCGGTACTTGATCCTGCTGGGGCTGCTCTCCAGGCTAGCTTGCATCAGTTAGGGCATACCCAGGTGCAGGGAGTGCGCATTGGCAGACACATCCAACTGCGGCTAGAGGCCCCTGACGCCGAAACTGCCCGAGAGCAGGTGAACGAGCTGTGCGAGCAACTGCTGGCCAATCCGGTCATCGAGACCTATCAAATCCAAGTGGATCCTGTAGAGAGTTGATTGCTCACGCCTAGCCCTCACCACCTTTTTGTTTTCACAGCAAGGGATCCCCATGGCCAAGGTAAGGTTTGGCATTGTCGTTTTCCCCGGTTCCAATTGTGACCGCGACGTGGCCTGGGTAACCCGCGGCCTCTTGGGCTGCCCGACGCGACTCATCTGGCACCGGGAAACCGATTTATCGGGGCTGGATGTGGTGGTGCTGCCAGGGGGCTTCAGCTACGGGGATTATCTACGAGCTGGGGCGCTGGCCCGTTTTGCGCCAGTGATGGGATCCCTGGCCGAGCATGGGGCGCGGGGGGGCTATGTCCTGGGCATTTGCAACGGCTTCCAGATCTTGACAGAAGCCGGTCTGCTGCCGGGGGCGCTGGTGCGCAACGCCAACCTGCACTTTATCTGCGACCGGGTAGGGATCCGCGTGGAGCGGCAAGACCTGCCCTGGACCAGCGCTTACCCTTGCGGAGCCACCCTGACCCTGCCCATCGCCCATGGGGAAGGCCGCTACGTCTGCGATGCCGATACCCTCAAGCAGTTGCAGGACAGGGGGCAGATCGTCTTTCGCTATGCTCCGGTCGCGCCCAATGGCTCGGTGGACAACATCGCCGGCATTTGTGACCCTAGCGGTCGCATCCTCGGCCTGATGCCTCACCCGGAGCGGGCGGCGGATCCCGACTTGCCGGGGCAGGATGGGATCCCTTTTTGGCAGTCGATTGTGCAAAGCCTTGCCAGCTAGCCCTGCTGAGCCTGAGCCAACACCTGGCGCACTTGGTTCACCATCTCCTCGTGATCCACCACCGGCTTGGCAATGTAGCCATCGGCCCCACTCTGGGCCAAAAAAGTCTCCCGGTCGCCCAGCATGGCGTGGGCCGTTACCAAGAGGATGGGAATGGAGCTGGTGCGGGGATCCCCCTTCAGCAGTTGGGCAATGCGGATCCCGTCCACGGCCTCGCCACGAAAGGTGCTTTGAGAAAGGGAGACATCCAGCAAAATCACGTCCACCTCGTGCGCCTGCGCCAGCCGTAGGATCTCCTCCACATCCTGGCTGTGAAAGACCTCAAACCCGCCTCGCCGCCGCAACACTTTGTCGAAAACGCGGGCGTTAATTGGATCGTCTTCCACCAGCAGCACTGTTGCCATCGCTAACCTGAAGTTGACTTGGTTGCGAACTCGAGCCGCAGCAATCCCCGTAGTTCTGGAAACCATCCCGAAGCAATTCTAGCCATCCCATTCGAGCAGTGGGACAAGAGCTCCCCCTCCAAAATACTGATAACAAATCTCAATAAAGCTCAATAAAGTAGCGCCAGTAGCTACCCCCTCTGCCAGCAGGAGAGGACAGCTACCGTTTTGAAAACAGCTTTGCTGGGTTGCCTGGGGGATACTCTACCAGCCTGGAACCGAGCGCCCTCTGAAAACAAAACAAAAACAAGGCCGGGGATTTTTCCGGCCTTGTACGGGGTACAACTGCCGTCTCTTTTGGCCGCCTCAACCCACTCAACACTCTCAGCAAGCCGACAACAGCAGCCCCTGGCGCAGGTTACTTCTTCTGAATCCTAGGAGTTTCGCGAAAGGCGACGGCAAAAAACAGAAGGCCCAGCGTCAAAAACAGAATAAAGGTGTAGGTGATGGCTTCCATACCAACCTCCAAATCAGAATCCTAAGGGGGCTTGATTCCAGATTAGCTCAAAGCCGCCAGCACCCCCTCTCCCCAGAGAAACAGAGTGCCGGCGGTCATCCCGCGAGAAAGCCTTACGCTTCTTGCACCTTGCGCGTGGTGGGATCCCCCACTTTCTGGAAGACGCCGAATTCCACCATTTCCTCGCTCATGTTCGGGTCAATACCGGCGAACACATCCCGGAAGAGAGTACGGGCGCCGTGCCAGATGTGCCCGAAGAAGAACAGCAGCGCAAAGACCGCGTGGGCGAAGGTAAACCAACCGCGGGGGCTGGTGTGGAAAGTGCCGTCGGCCTTAGGCGTTTCGCGGTCGAACTCGAAGAGCTGGCCCAACTGAGCCATACGGGCATACTTTTTAACCGTTGGCGGGTCAGTGAACACCTGACCGTCCAGCTTGCCGCCGTAGAACTCCACCGTCACGCCCACCTGCTCAAAGCTGTAGCGTGACTCGGCGCGCCGGAAGGGAATGTCCGCCCGCACCACGCCATCGGCGTCCCGCAGGATGACGGGGAACGTCTCGAAGAAGTTGGGCATGCGTTGCACCGTCAGCTCCCGACCTTCACGGTCCCGGAAGACGGGGTAGCCCAGCCACTCGATAGCAATACCGTCTCCCTTGTTCATCGGACCAGCCCGGAACAAACCACCCTTGGCCGGGCTGTTACCCACGTAATCGTAGAAGAGCAGCGACTTGGGGAGAGAATTGTAGGCCTCGCTGCGGGTCATCCCGGCCTCCATAGCGGCATTGACGCGCCGGTTAATTTCCTGGTTGAAATAGCCGGAGTCCCATTGGTAGCGGGTGGGGCCAAACAGCTCCACAGGAGTGGTGGCACTGCCGTACCACATCGTCCCGGCCACCACAAAGCCGGCAAAAAACACGGCCGCAATCGAGCTGGAGAGCACGCTCTCAATGTTCCCCATGCGCAGAGCCTTGTAGAGGCGTTGGGGTGGGCGTACTGTAATGTGAAACAGGCCGGCAATGATGCCCACGATGCCCGCGGCAATGTGGTGGGCCACCACCCCGCCAGCGTTGTAGGGGTTAAACCCTGCCGGCCCCCACTCCGGCGCCACCGGCTGCACATGCCCTGTCGTCGCGTAGGGGTCGCTGACCCACATCCCTGGGCCAAACACCCCCGTCAGGTGAAAAGCCCCAAAGCCGAAACAAAGGATCCCGGCCAAGAGCAGGTGGATCCCAAAAATCTTCGGCAAGTCCAAAGCCGGCTCGCCGGTACGGGGATCCCGGAACAGCTCCAGATCCCAGTACACCCAGTGCCAGCAGGCGGCCAAAAAGAGCAAGCCAGACAAAACAATGTGAGCAGTGGCTACCCCTTCAAACGTCCAGAAGCCGGGATTGGCCACGCTCTCGCCGTAGATATTCCAGCCGCCCCAGGAGTTGACCACCCCCAGACGCACCATGAATGGCATGACGAACATGCCCTGACGCCACATCGGATTCAGGACAGGATCCGATGGATCGAAAATAGCCGTTTCATACAGCGCCATCGATCCGGCCCAACCTGCCACCAGCGCAGTGTGCATCAGGTGTACCGCGATCAGGCGACCTGGGTCATTTAATACAACGGTGTGGACCCGGTACCACGGTAGTCCCATAAAGCTCGATCCTCCACGTTCTCCAACACTTGCGCGATATCCAGTCAAAAAACTGAAGCCGACATCTTCACCTGGGATCCTTACCTAAGCAGTCTCTTCAGTGTCGAGGGGTGCCGCACCCACCTAACCCAAGAGCGCACCCAGTGAGGACATCGCTCTCAGAATTTTCATCACAGGCATCAAACAGTATAACGAAACGCAACTGACCTGAGCGGCTTCAGGCGGGATGCCCTCTTATCTGCCATCATCTTCCCAGATCTCTCGCCAAAGATTAAAAATATGATTTAAAGTGTAACAATACTTAGCAAACCCTGGAGCTTTCCTGGCTCAATCTGAAAGGTGTCGTGGTTTCGGGCGAGATTATGGCAACGATTCGCTTTGTCAACGAGAATAGAGAGATCGTCGTCGCGGAAGGCGCTAACCTGCGCTTGAAGGCGCTGGAGAACCAGATCGACCTTTACAAGATGATGGCCAAGCTGCTCAACTGCGGCGGCAACGGCCAGTGTGGCACCTGTGTGGTGGAGATCGTCGAGGGAGCCGAGAACCTCTCTCCCCGCACTGAGGCGGAAAACCGCAAGCTCAAGCGCAAGCCCGATACCTATCGTCTCGCCTGCCAGACGAAGGTATTGGGGGATGTTGCGGTGAAGACGAAACCCTAGAGCCGGCTTGGCCGCTTTTGGGCAAGGCGTACCTGAGAATGGTATGCTAGCTGCCAGTTGGGTTTGCGGCGTGTGCAGCTATGGAGACGAACTACCTGGGCCTTTTGGCCACCATTTTGGTTATTCTGGTGCCCTCGATCTTCCTGGTGATCTTGTACGTGCAGACTTCCAGCAAGTCGGAGAGCTGACCTAGGCCCATGAAGGCAAGTCTTACCTCCTGCTGAGGAACCAAGGCTCACAGTCGACGATGACATCCAAAGCTCGACGGGGATCCCCGCTGGAAAAGGGGATCCCTCTACTTTTTGCGCCAAGCTGTCCCTTGGCCGAGGCCCTCTCCACCTGGAGCCCTCCGGCAACGGTTCCTGCCTGTCTGTGTTGCCTGCGAGAAGGTTTCCGCTTCCCTAGCTAGAAATCTATAGCCTTCATCGGAAAACTTGATTTTTGTCTATCCTAGTTTGCCACTAGGATGCCTCTTAAGATTTTTTACAGGATCTCAGTAGGCGATGGGGTCAGGCGGGATTCCTGGCCGTAAGGAGGATTATGAGTTTGGACGGGCTGGTCAGAACCGCGTGGTTAATTCCCCTCTATGCGCTAGTGGCGTGGCTGGGGGCGTTGATTTGGTCCCCTGGGATCACCCGGCGCACCGGCCCCCGACCGGCGGGCTATCTAAATGCGCTGCTGACCTTGGTGGCGTTCTTGCACAGTGTGGGGGCGCTGGTGGCGATTTGGGATCAGCCGGCGCAGGTGATTCGGCTGCCCTGGCTGCAGGTAGGGGATCTG
>NZ_JANSHG010000090.1:0-10386 GCF_047461555.1 Synechococcus sp. WC101 | reverse complement strand
GGGCTGGGATATAGGGGGGTACAGAGCGGGGCTTCCAGGACTACGTCCCGCTAGCGCGAACGGCGGATTAGCTAAAGCCATCGATGGATGGATGGAGACGTGATGAGCAAGACGCCAGAGGCGCTGCGGCGCTCCGTTGAGCAGTTCCTACTTAATGTACCGGAGCCGCTCGATCCGCTACTTGCCCTCAAGCTGACTCAGTTGGTGGTGAGGCCGGGAGATACAGCTTACGCCATGGGCTCCAGCGATGGCCAGCGAAACCTTGACGAGCGCTGTTGTCCCTGCCCTGGACGTCTGTTGGGGGAATAGACATCATTTGCCCACCTCTGCCGGCAGCCTGGGGTTGAAGAGAGGAAGAAAAAGCGGCCAAGATGGGATCCGGTTGCTTGGCCTCCTATGACTTCCCCGGTTCTCCTCTGGCATCGCCGCGATCTGCGGCTGGCGGACAACACAGCCCTCCACGCGGCGGCGCAGCGCAGCTCCCAGGTGGTGCCGGTTTTCGTTTTCGACCCGCAGGTCTTGCAGCGGGCGGATATGGCCCCAGCCAGGGTGGCGTTTCTCCTCCAGGCGTTACAGGAGCTGCAGGAACGCTACGCCCAGATGGGGATCCCGCTCCTCTGGCGGCGGGGGGATCCGTTGGCGGAGCTGCGGCAGTTGGCCACCGAGCTGGGGGCGCAGGCCGTGTTCTGGAACGAAGATCTGGATCCCTTGGCCCGGCAGCAGGAGAGTCGGGTGCGGGCCAGCTTGACGGCAGCCGGGATCCCCTCTTTTTCTTACCAAGATATGCTGCTGCACGGGCCGGGAGAGGTGTTGACCCAGGCGGGGGAGCCCTATTCGGTCTTCACTCCCTTCTGGCGCAGGTGGGCGAGCTTGCCCAAGCGGGATCCCTACCCAACCCCCGAGGGTCTGCAGCCGGTATCGGGACTAAAAGCGCAGCCTCTACCGACTTTGGCAGATTTGGGCTTTGTCTGCGACCAGCGGATCCCAGCAGCGGGGGAAGCAGCGGCTCAAGCCCTTTTGGAAGACTTTTGTCAGGGTTTGCGCATTTTGGACTACGAGCGAGCCCGCAACTTCCCGGCTGAGCCGGGCACTTCTCTACTGAGCCCCCACTTGTGCTGGGGAACGATCGGCATTCGCCAGGTGTGGCAGGCCACGCGGGAGGTGGAAGCGGAGGTGCGCAGCGAAGAGGCCGAGAGCAGCCTGAAGACTTGGCGGCAGGAGCTGTGCTGGCGCGAGTTTTACAAGCATGTTTTGGTCCACTGGCCCCACGTGGAGAGCGGCGCCTATCGGCGCGCTTTTGATGCGCTGGAGTGGGACAACCGCCAAGATTGGTTTCAGGCCTGGTGCGCCGGGCAGACGGGCTACCCGATTGTGGATGCGGCCATGCGCCAGCTCAACGAGACCGGCTGGATGCACAACCGCTGCCGCATGATCGTGGCCAGCTTCCTAACCAAAGATCTGCTTATCGACTGGCGCTGGGGAGAGCGCTACTTTATGCAGAAGCTGGTGGACGGGGATCTGGCGGCCAACAACGGCGGCTGGCAGTGGAGCGCTGGTGTGGGCACGGATCCCAGGCCGCTGCGCATCTTCAACCCGGCCACCCAGGCGGCCCGCTACGACCCGGAAGGGGAGTACATCCGCCGCTACCTGCCGGAGCTGGCCGGGCTGGATACCCCCGCTTTGCTGTGGGTAGGCGACGATCCCAAGGGATCCTGGGCTCTGCAGGAGCGGCGGCGCTGCGGCTACCCGGATCCCATCGTGGATCACAAAGTGCAGCAGCAGGCGTTCAAACGGCGCTACCAGGCGGTGCAGCAGGGGTACTCCAAGTCTGTTCAACGATCAAACGATCATAGAAATCCAAGCGTTGTGTAGTCTCGTAAAAAAAGGGGATCCACTGGATGGATCCCCCGTGACGGACAGAGCTTGTGGGGCAAACACCCGCCCAAGGCAGGTGACCACAGCAGACACTAGGGCTTCAGCTCGCTGGGGATGCGCTCCCCAAAGAGCACGAAGTAGAGGATGCGGTAGATGTCGGTATTGGCGATCCCGGTGGGGGGCAGCAGCTCCCGAGCGTTGAGGCCGGCAGCGCGAGCGATGACTCCACTGCCGACGTCATCTCCGCTAGCCCAAGCCACGGCAAAGGGAAAGCGCTTGCCATTTTTGTCGGGAGCGGAAATGAACGGCTTGCTACCGGTGCCGTCAACTCCGTCAATGGGGGCACCACTGCCTTCGGGGTCAGTAGGGGGCAGCGGCTCCTCGGCGGATTCGACATCCACCAACTGCATCCCGCCGGCGTTGCTGTCGCTGGTGGTAATCATGAAGGTCTTGGGATTCTTCTCGATAAAGTTGAGAATCACCCCGATGGCATCGTCGGCCCGCTTCATGGCCTCCAGGCAGCCAGAGGCATTGAGGTTGTTGCACATGTTATCAGTGCCCTCTTCTTCGATGACGGCGAAGAAGCCCTTAGGATTGCGGGAGATCCGCGCCAGGGCAAATTCGGTCATCTCGGCAATGGTGGGGGCGCTGGCGATGTAGTTGGGCAAGTTTTCTTTCCGCAACTCTTCTTCAGGCTTGTCGTAGAAGGTGTCCTCGACGTTGAACACCCCCAAAACCTTGGAGGCATCCGCCGGCAGCTTCAGCAGCTCGTCGCGGGTATAGACGACGACATACCCTTTTTTCTTGGCTTCCTCGATGAGGTTGCGGCCATCCTTGCGCTTCCCTTGGCCAAAGCGACCCTGGACGCCTTCCGGCAGCAGCCATTCCTCACCGGCCCCCAGGATGATGTCCACCCCCGACTCCACCACTTGTAGGGCGATCTCCTCATAGTCGCTGCGCTTGGGAACTTCCGCCACGAAAGCAGCCGTTCCCGGCTCAATGATGGATCCCGTTTGCACCAGAGCCGTGCCCAAGCCCGCCGCCACTGCTTCCTCCATAATCGTGTTCAGGGTGCCGTTGGCGGAGGGATACTCTTTGCCGTCCGGATCCAACCCAAAGCTCTTGGCATGAGCCCGAGTTCCCGTAGCATGAATCACCGCCCCGGCGTTGGAGGTTCCGCTCAGTTGGTCGAGAAGATGCCCCCGGTAGGTGGTGATTACCGGCAGGCGATCCCAATTTAAGAAGCCATCCGGGCCGTAGTGGAGAATGCGCGTGATGTCCCAGTGGGAGGCCGAAGTGCCATCGGGGTGGAAAAAGATCGCCCCGTTGCCAGTCGGCTTGGGCGCCGCCTGGGCCAGGCCGGAGGAAAAAAGCGAAGAGGACAGCAGGCACAGTGTCGCGGCCACGGCTGCCCTCAAAGAATGGTTACGCATAGTGAGCATGCCCTTGCTTGTTCAAGGCTGGACGTTAAGAAAAGTAACACAGCCTTGACGACCTAGCAAGAGCCCAACTGCCCCTGCAAGCAGAACTCGCCTGCAGGAACGGCTGCTGTTCTGGATTGCCCAGGGTAGATTGTGCGCTCTGCACCTACTGTTAACTATCTCTTAACCATCCCATAACGTCAAGGCTGCTTGGGCCGTTCCAGATCAAGCAGCGCTTTGGGGGGCAGAGGTGAATCGCCAGGCCTGCCTAAGCTGTCTGAGGTATTGTTGCCAACGCTGCGGTTCTCCAGGTTGCAAAGGGATCCCGCCAAAGCGCACCTCCAGGTAGCGCTGCAGGAACTGGATGGCCAGCTCAACCCGGGGCAAGTTGGACTGGCGCAAGTGTTCCAGGCAGGCTTCCGGCCCCAGGTGGGCTGGGATCCCCGCCGCCGTCAAGAGATCTCGCAGTTGCAAATAGAGCCTTGAGATGGCCTGGCGGCGCTGCTGGGACTTGGGCAGGGCCGCCGGGATCCAGCGCATCCCGGCAAAGGCCAGACTTGGCAGCAGGATCCCGACCATCCAGGTGGGCCAAGGGGGGGACGGCTGCCACAGGGATCCCATCACCACTCCATTGGCGGCTGTGGCCAAGAGGATCCATCCCCCATCCTGCCAGCGCACGGCCTGGTAGCGGCGGCGGCGGCCCCAGTAGGCCGTGAAGCCAGTGATGACCATCACCCCCACCAGCGGCAGGCTGTTTTGCTGCAGGCTTTGCCCCCAGCCCACCAAGCTGCGGCGGAGGGCGGCAACGACATCCTCCTGCTTTTGGGGAGCGGTCACGCGGCTGGCCAGCTCCTGAATCTGCCGCCAGATCTGCCGCTGGGTGGATAGATCGTACTGGATGACGTACTTAAACCAACGGAAGCGCAGGCTGTCGTAAAAATCTTGCAGGGGATCCCACCAGCTTTGCCGCTGGCTGACATTGGCCTCGGGCGGCGTGGCGTCGAAGATGATCCATCCATAGGGGCCAAAGGGGATCTCCGTCCACGAGTGGGCATCGGCGTTGCGCACCGCCAGGTACTTTTCCTGCGCCACCCAGCGCCCGCCCAAGAAGCCATTGACCACGCGGGCCGGGATGCCGAGGCTGCGGGCCAGCACCGTCAGGGCGGTGGCAAAGTATTCGCAGTGGCCGCGTCGGTGGGTAAACAAAAAGGCCTCCAAAGGCGGCTCGGCCCCGGGATCCGGCAGATCGGTGGTGTAGGCGTAGTTCTCCAGCAGGTAGTTCTGCAGAGCCGCTACCTTGCCAAAGACGTCGGGGATCCCAGCCGTGATCTCCTCTGCCAAGGCGGGAATGCGCGGATCCAGCTCTGCCGGCAACTGCAGGTAGGCTGCCTGCTGGGCTGGGTCAAGCGCACTCAGCAGCTCCTCCTGGCTAAGCTGGCGCAGGCGGGGCCTTAGATCCTGGGGGATCCAGCTCACGGCGCGGTAGAGATAGGGCAGCCGGGGGGGCAGAGAATGGCTGACATCCCCGCTCTCGTGCAGGAGCAGGCGGCGAGTTTGCCGTTGCCATGCCTGCTGCGGAGTCATCGCCCCACCTCGATCTAGCCACTCCACCTCTAGCAGCGGCGCCACCCCAAAGACGGTGGTGGTGGCCAGCGGCTCTAGGTAAATCCGCTGCTCCAGGGGGAAGAACTGGAGGTCGCTCGCGGTGGGGATCAAGGGGGAAGCCGAGAGATCAAAGACCCCTGCTGCAGTGGGGAAAATCGGGATCGCGCGGTTCAGCGTCCGCGACCAAGCCCGCCCGTCGTAGCGATCAAAGCTGATCCCCCGCCAGTAGAGGGACTCCACCTGGAGGGGCACCCCTGCCGGGAACTCCACCCGCAGGGCAACGGTGTTGTCGGTTTTAAGGGTGCCGAACTCCCCCAGGCTGACTTCTTCGGCAAAGCCGGTGGTCATCACCGGCGAGCGGGCCTGCCGGCCCAAGATCCCCAAGCTGAGCCGCGGGAAGAGGAAAAACAAAACCACCGAGAGAATTGTTGCCAGCAAGGCCAGGGATCCCAGAAACCCCAAAAAGCTGAGGTCGATCCCGCGGACTTGGCTGGCCGCCTGCGGGTGCTGCTCCGCCTGCAGGCGCAGGTGATAGAGGGTGAGGTTAACCAGCCCCACCCCCACATACAGCAGGAATAAAAACCCAAAGCTGATGTCTTCGTTGAAGAGGGTGGCGATGGCCATCAGCAGCAGAGACAGCACCGCCGACTGGATGTAGTCTGCTGCCCGTTCCCGCTGGAACAACTTGGCCCCTGTTAGGTAAAGCACCAGGCCTATGGCCCCATCCGAAAGCGGCAGCACGCCCGCCAGCACCAGGGCCGCCAAGCTGACCAACACGCTCACCGTCAGGGGCATCCACAGGGAAGCATAGCGGGCAAAACTAATCCGGGGCGGCTCCCAAAACCAACTGGCAGCCCCCGCCGCCAAGCAGAGGGCGATAACCGCCGGCGACAGGGCCTGATCCCCCAGACAAAGGGCCGTGAAGGCGATCCCCACCAGCAGGTAGATGAAGACCTTTTGGAGAGAAAGGAGCGGCCAGGCCATTGGCTTTTCGAGGAGCCCTTGCGTTGCCCTTCCAAGATAGCCAAGCCAGCTCCCTGCCCAAAACCGACGCGGCCTGCTGGCACCCCCGCTCGCCCTGGAGAGGACAGACTTCTGTCGCAGCACTAGAATCGTTAATGTTCTTTAATGTTTTTTGACTCGCCGACTTTGGCGGCAGATCCACGCACGCTGCGCACAAAGGGGATGAGATGTCCGGCCAAAACGAAATCCATGTGGTGGGGGCGCGGCAGCACAACCTCAAAAACCTCGAGCTGCGGATCCCGCGCAATCGCCTGGTGGTGTTTACGGGCGTCTCTGGATCCGGCAAATCTTCTCTGGCCTTCGACACCATCTTTGCCGAGGGGCAGCGGCGCTATGTGGAGTCCCTCAGCGCCTACGCGCGGCAATTTCTGGGGCAACTGGACAAACCGGATGTAGACCGCATCGAGGGCTTGAGCCCGGCCATTGCCATCGACCAAAAGTCCACCAGCCACAACCCCCGCTCCACGGTGGGCACCGTTACCGAAATCTACGACTACCTGCGGCTGCTCTACGGGCGGGCCGGGATCCCCCACTGCCCCCATTGTGACCGGGTGATTGCCCCCCAGACGGTGGATCAAATGGTGGACCAGATCCTGGCCCTGCCGGAGCGGACGCGCTTTCAGTTGCTGGCGCCTGTGGTGAGGGAAAAAAAGGGCACCCATGCAGCCCTCTTGCAGAGCTTGCGCCAGCAGGGGTTTGTGCGGGTGCGCATCGACGGCCAAGTGCGGGATCTGAGCGAAGAGATCGAGTTGGCCAAAAACAAGACCCACACTATCGAGGTGGTGGTGGATCGGCTGGTCAAGGGCCCCGACATTGCAGAGCGGCTGGCCGATTCCCTGACCACCTGTCTGCGCCAGTCGGGGGGACTGGCGGTAGTGGAGCTCTTGCCTCGGGAGGAGGAGCGGGAACATCTGTTGCAAAAAGTAGCCGAGGTGGCGGGGCAGTACCTCAACGGCAAGCCGACGGAGCTGATCTTCTCTGAGCAATTTGCCTGCCCCGAACATGGCTCGGTGCTGAGCGAGCTGTCGCCGCGGCTATTTTCCTTCAACTCGCCCATTGGCGCTTGTCCTGTCTGTCACGGCTTGGGCTTTGAGCCCATCTTCGACCCCGACCGCATCGTGCCCGATCCCAAACTTCCCCTCTACGCGGCCATCGCACCTTGGGCCGAGCGGGAGAACCCCTACTACCTGGCCCTGCTGGCGGGGGCCGCCAAGGCCTTTGGCTTTGAGCTCAGCAGCCGCTGGTGCGACCTCACCCCTGAGCAGCAGCAGCTCCTCCTCTACGGCAGCGACCAGGAGATCTACGTTGAAGCGGAATCCCCCTACCGGGGCCGGGGGTACTACCGCCGCTACGAAGGGGTGATCCCCCAGTTGCAGCGGCACTACCAAGAAACTACCTCCGAAACCTACCGGCAAAAGCTAGAGGCCTACCTCACCTACCGCCCCTGTGCTGCCTGTGGCGGATCCCGGCTGCGGCCGGAGGCCCTGGCGGTGCGCGTCGGCGGCTACCGCATCACGGATCTCACCCAGATCTCCATTGGCGATTGCCTGCGCCGCCTGGAAGACCTCAAGCTCACCCCCCGCCAGGCCCAGATTGCCGAGCTGGTGCTGCGGGAGATCCGAACCCGGCTGCAGTTTTTAATCGATGTGGGCCTCGACTACCTCACCCTGGCCCGCCCGGCCATGACCCTTTCGGGGGGTGAAGCGCAGCGGATCCGGCTGGCTAGCCAGATTGGCTCTGGCCTGACGGGCGTGCTCTACGTGCTAGACGAACCCTCCATTGGCTTGCACCAGCGGGATAACCACCGCCTCTTGCAAACCCTGTTCCGCCTACGGGATCTGGGCAACACCCTAATCGTGGTGGAGCACGACGAGGAAACCATCCGCGCCGCCGACCACATTGTGGACATTGGCCCTGGAGCTGGCATCCACGGGGGAGAAGTGGTGGCCCAAGGGTCTCTAGCCGACATCCTGGCCTGCGAGCGCTCCCTCACTGGCGCCTATCTGTCGGGGCGGCGGCGGATCCCGACCCCGGCTCGGCGGCGGCCCGGCAAGGCCGTTTCCTTCAAGCTCACCGATGCCCACAAAAACAACCTCAAGCACATCGATGTGGAGATCCCCCTGGGCAAGCTGGTCTGCGTCACCGGCGTCTCCGGCTCCGGCAAGTCCACCCTGGTCAACGAGTTGCTCTACCCCGCCCTGCAGCACTACCTCGGCCAGAAGGTGCCCAAACCCGCGGAAATGGGAGAGCTGCAGGGCGTTGAACACATCGACAAGGTGATCGTCATCGACCAATCCCCCATTGGCCGCACCCCTCGCTCCAACCCTGCCACCTACACGGGTCTATTTGATCCCATCCGCCAGGCCTTTGCCCAGACTCTAGAGGCCAAGGCTAGAGGCTATCACGCTGGCCACTTTTCCTTCAACGTCAAGGGGGGGCGCTGTGAAGCCTGCAAAGGGCAGGGGGTGAACGTGATTGAAATGAACTTCCTGCCGGATGTGTATGTTACCTGCGAAGTGTGTGGCGGCAGCCGCTACAGCCGCGAGACCCTCCAGGTCAGGTACAAGGGCAAAAACATTGCCGAAGTCTTGGACATGACGGTGGGGGAGGCGCTGGAGTTTTTTGCCGCCCTACCCCCTGCCGCCAAGATTCTACAGACGCTGGCCGATGTGGGCCTTGACTACATCAAGCTGGGCCAGCCGGCCCCCACCCTCTCCGGCGGGGAAGCGCAGCGGGTAAAGCTGGCGGCAGAACTGTCCCGCCGTTCCACCGGCAAAACCCTCTACCTGCTGGATGAGCCCTCCACCGGCCTGTCGTTTTACGATGTTCACAAACTTTTGAACGTCCTGCAGCGGCTGGTGGATGCGGGCAACACCGTGCTGGTGATCGAGCACAACCTGGACATTCTCCGCTGTGCCGACTGGATCATCGACCTGGGGCCGGAAGGGGGCGACCAGGGCGGCCAGATCGTGGCCGTAGGCACCCCTGAGGCAGTGGCTGAGCAGCCGGGATCCCATACGGGGCGCTACCTGAAGCAGGTTTTGCAACGCCATCCCCCCGGCCAGTAAGCCCTGCTATCCCCACCCTCTGAGAGACAAGTTGGACAAAGGTCGACTTTGAACCGGGCGGCTGCTTTCTTCACTGATGTCCTGCCCAGTTCTCTTCAAAACAAAAGCTCTTCAATGACTTCGTTGGAAAACAGCCAGCCCTCCGGCGGGACTAGCCGCAGCCGCCCCGCCTCACAACTGGCCCAACCTTTTTCAAAATAGGGATCCAGCCTCTGCAAGGCCTGCTCCACCTTCCTGCTGCCAAAGCGCTCCTGTAGAGTTGCCAACTCCAGCCCTTCCTGGAGGCGCAACCCCAACATCACCGTATCCATCCAGATTTCTTCTGCAGAAGCCGGCGGCGGCAGGGGGTGAACCTGCGCTTTGACCTGTTCAAAGTATGCGTGGAGAGTTTTCGGCTGTTGAATGCGCCGCCCCCCTTCGTAGCCGACCGATCCCATGCCAAAGCCAAAGTAGGGGCGGTTTTCCCAGTACACCCGGTTGTGGCGACAGGCATACCCAGGGCGGGCAAAATTGGAGATCTCGTAGTGGATGTAGCCGGCTTGGGTGAGCAACTCCCGCGCCGTCAGGTACATGGCAACCGTGGTCTCCTCGCTGGGCAGAGGCGCCTCCCCCGGCCGGTAGAGACGCCCAAAGCGGGTTCCCGGCTCGAGAGTGAGATCGTAAACGGAGACATGGGTGGGGTTGATTTCAAGAACAGCTTGCAGGGACTCCTGCCAATGTTCTAAAGTTTGATAGGGCAGCCCGAAGATCAAATCCAGGTTGAAATTCTCAAAGCCCACCGCCTGCAAGTCGGCCACAGCCTCGTAAATTTCTTCCACCCCATGGAGGCGACCGCAGGCGGCCAGCAGCTCCGCTTGAAAGGCCTGTACCCCTAGGCTAATGCGGTTAACCCCTAGATCCCGGTAGCCTGCCAACTGCTCCCGTGTCAGGGTGCCGGGGTTGGCCTCGAGCGAGATCTCGCAGTCGGGATGAAACGGGATCCTCTCCCTTAGTTGGCTCAAAATCCGACTCAACTGCTTCACCGTCAGCAGGGAAGGGGTGCCGCCGCCGAAAAAAATGCTGGTCAAGGGCTGGGGATCCGCGGCCAAATGGCGGTAGCGGTAGGCGCCGCCGATCTCTTGGCAGAGCCTCTGCACATAGGTTTCGATCAGTTCGCGCGTGCCCAGGCCGGTGGCAAAATCGCAGTAGTGGCAGCGCTGCCGGCAGAAGGGAATGTGCAGATAGGCCGCCTCCGGCCAGCCAAGCTGAGTGGAGAGGGCAAAGTCTTCTGCAGAGGCTGCAACTACCATAGCTCCCTACCTTGGTGACGTACTCCCACACTCATGCTGACGCATAGAGTGCGGGCTTCCCAGTGACTCCTGCCCAATAGCAGGACATTTCCTGAGCTTGAAGAA
>NZ_JANSHG010000089.1:0-10452 GCF_047461555.1 Synechococcus sp. WC101 | reverse complement strand
TGGAGCTTAAGGGCGTTGAGGATCTTCTCCGGCGTGTTTTGGTTGACCCAGTTCAAGGCCTGCACAAAGGCGTCCAGAGTCGCATCCAGCTTGGCGGCTTGGGAATTAGATACCTTGAGCTTGCAGGAGATGGTCAGGACTTGAGTCATGCTGTGATGGTACATCAACAGACCGCATTTCTCCCGTCACTGACCGGCCCGGCCCCCGGCCCCCCAGTCCCCCCGTATACGGGGGGGATATAGGGGGGTACGGAGCAGGGCTCCTGCGGCTTCTAGCTGAATGGAAAATCACCATCGAGGCTCAAACGGCAAGGTACCCATGGCACACGCTGCAATTATCCTTACGATCCTGCTGGGCTTTTGGGGAGTGGTGGTCAAGCGCAATCTGATCATGAAAATCTTGGCCATGGATGTGATGAGCACCGGGGTCATCGCCTTTTTTGTCATTTGGGCCGCCCGCACCGGCGTGTTCACTCCCATCTACAAGCCCTGGCGCCAGGTGGACTATGCCGACCCGGTTCCGCAAGGAATCATCCTCACGGCCATCGTCATCGGCCTGTCGGTACAAGCCCTGATGTTGGTGGGGGTGATGAAGCTGTCCCGCGATCATCCCACCTTGGAAGTGGAGAGTATTGAGCAGGCGGTAGCTGATGACTGAGCTGACGACCGAACTGACGTTGGTCTGGGTGGCACTGCCCTTTTGGCTGGCCTTTGCCACCTACTTGCTGCCGGCTTTGACCCGTCCCAGCCTGGTCATCATGGCTGGACTGACGATAGCCTACGCAGTGCAGCAGGGAGGCCTGCCAGGGGCAACTGCTGCGCCGTTGGAGCTCCAGTTGCTGGATCACTTCGGGGTGACGTTGCGGATCGATGGCAACGCCGCGGCCATGCTCCTGGCCCATGGCCTGGTCACCCTTGGGGTGGCCCTGTATTTGGATCGGCGCTTTGTGGGCAGCCGCTTTCTGGCCATGCAGTTGCTGATCGTCCACGGCAGCGCCAACGCCGTCGTCATCAGCGCTGACCTGATCAGCGTCTATGTGGCCCTGGAGGTGCTCAGCATCGGCGTGTTTTTGCTGCTCACCTACAGTCGCCGAGCAGAGTCCCAGCCGATCCTGGGGGAAAGCGCCCCGCACCGCTCTCGCGACCGTCAGCTCTGGGTGGGGCTGCGCTACCTGTTCATGAGCAATGTGGCCATGCTCCTCTACCTGGTGGGATCCATGCTGGTCTATGTGCGCACCGGATCCCTGGCGATGAGCGGCTTGGCCCTGGCCGACCCCACGGCTCTTGCCTTGATTGCCGTTGGCCTTCTGGCCAAGGGGGCAGTCTTCGTCGCCGGCCTGTGGCTGCCCCTCACCTACGCCACTGCCGATCCTGTCATTGCGGCGGTGCTCAGCGGTTTTACTACAAAAGCAGGCGCCATGGCCCTTGTGCGCTGCAGCGAGTTCTCGCCCGTCTTGGCGCAGGGGCTGCCCTACTTCGGCGCAGGCGCGGCGGTCTTTGGGATCCTTCTGGCTTTGATGGCCAGCACGCCCCAGCGCCTTTTGGCCTGGAGCTCGGTGTCGCAGATGGGATTTGTCATCGCTGCACCCCAGTGGGCGGGTTTGTACGGCCTGGCCCATGGGCTGGCGAAGCCCTTGTTGTTTGTCGGGGCTGCGATAACCAATCGCTGGCGCTGGTCGCTGCTGATCTTGGGGACGGCCTCGCTGGCGGGGGTGCCCGGCACTTTGGGCTATGCAGCCAAGGCCCTTAGCTTGTCAGCTCTGGATCCCTGGCACGAGTGGCTGCTGGTGGGGGTTACTGTCGGCACCACCTGCATAGCCGTGCGGGTGCTGCGAGCTTTTCCTTCTCAAACAAACGGGGACACTACCCCGGCAGCCGGTTGGCCAGACAAGGTGGCCCTAGTCCTTTGGGGCGGGGGCTTGCTCTGGTTCTGGCTGCCAGCGGCCTATGACGTCGATAATCTCATCAAGGCGTTCCTTAGCTTGGGCCTCGGGATCCCGCTGGGCTGGTTTTGGGAGCGAATTCCTGTGAAGGGATGGCGTCTGGATGAAGGGCTAGAGGCAGTGGTGGGCGGCTTGAGCGTGGTGTTGGTGCTGGCCTGGATTCTGCTAAGTGGAGTGAACCATGTGGCGCTACCCTGAGTTGGGCTTGCTGGAAATTGGCCTGCGGCTTTTGATTTGGTTTTTGCTGACGGGTAATCTGAGTTGGGACAATGTGGCCATCGGGGTGGCGGCAACGCTGCTGCTGCCTCGGCAGGCCTCTGCGCCGGTGCGGTGGCGGGATTGGGGGCGGGTGCTCAGGGAGATCGTTTTCGCCGTTCCGAAAGCTTACTGGGAGGCCTTTGAGATGATCCTCAGACCCCACACCGTAGAGGAGGTTGTATACAAACAAACTCTCCCCAATCGTTCGGCGGGACTAGTGTTTCTCGACATCTTTTTGATTACTTTTACGCCCAAAACCATTGTGCTCAATTGCGATGCCCAAGGCACCTACGAGGTGCATCTGCTCAAGCCGCGGGAGGAGGCGTGAATCTACTGCTGTTTCTGCTGACTTTGACCCTATGCCTGCCGCTGTATGCCGCCTGGCTGAAGGAGGATATTTGGCAGACGATGCTGGCTTTTGCCAGCTTATCGACCAAGACGGCCATCCTGGTTTTGGTGGTATCTGTGGTGCGGGATGACTGGATGATCGGGATTGTGGGGGTCTTGATTTTGTCGGTGGGCAATGCAGCCCTAATGCTGCTGGCCCACGTGCTCAAGCGCTTGGAAATGCTTTAAGGGGAATCAACATGGAAGTTTTGGTGGAGGCTCTCAGCTATCTTCTGTTTGGGATCGGGGTGCTGTTTTGGCTGTGGGGAACAGCGCCGCTCCTTGGGGATCGCTCGATTTTGTTTAAGCTGCACGGCCTTTCGGTGTCGGACACGCTGGGATCCATGAGCATCATGCTGGGGCTGTTGCTGCGGATCCCAAGGGAGTGGCCTCTGCTGGTGTTGGCCCTGATTTCCTTGGCCATTTGGAACACCATCTTGGGCTATGTGCTGGCCTTTTGCTCGCAGCGCAAGTCCCTATAGGAGGACAGGATGGAAGAGACTTTGTTGCTGGTGATCGCCCTGCTGTTGCCCTTGACGGCTGCCTTGGTGGTGACCCAGACCAATCCCTATCATGCCTTGGTGATGCGCGGCATTCTGGGATCCATCGCTGCTCTGATCTATGCCTTGTTTGGGGCGGCGGATGTGGCGCTTACTGAGGCGCTGGTGGGCACCATGCTGTCCATTACGCTCTATGCCATCGCGGTGCGTTCCTCATTGAGTATGCGCTTGGGCGTTCTCAAAGACAGTCCTCTGTTGGCGGCCAGGACCTCAGCAGCACAGCAGTTGTTACAGCAGATGCGCCAAGGGCTACAGCAGTACCACATGCGTCTGGAGTTGGCCGTCTATGGAAGTGCAGAGGCGTTGTTGGCTGCCCTTCACAGCCGGGAGGTGCACACCATTGCCCTTGAGCCCGATGAGGAGGTGGCAGAGTATCGCTTGGTAACGCGCGTGCCCCGCCTGCAGGCCATCTTGACGCAACAAGCCCTGCTTTCTGAGGTCCTCCTGCCATGAGGTGGTTGTACGGGGTGGCGGCGCTGCTGGCAGCCTTGCAGCTCATGGTTGCCGACGCGGGAGCTGTTTCTCCTGCCTTTGAGCCTGTGGCGGTTCTGGCCGGAGAAAGCGGCGTGCCCAATACGGTGACGGGCTTGATCCTGCGCAACCGCCTTTACGACACCGTCTTTGAAGTCGTCGTGTTTTCTACGGCCATTCTGGGCGCGCAGTACCTGCTGGCGGATGAGCGACCGACGGCCAATGTAGCTCAGTTTACCGATATTCCCTCAATTGTGTTGGCGCGGGTGGGGGCCACCATCTCCGCTCTGATTGGGGTGGAGCTGGCCATTCGGGGTCACCTGACGCCGGGCGGGGGGTTTGCTGCCGGCGTGGCGGGAGGAACGGCGATTGGCTTGGTGGCGATCACCGCCTCTTCGACCTGGATGGAGGCCATCTACAAGCGGTGGCAAGCCGCGATGTGGGAGAAGCTGTCGGTGGTGACGTTTATCGGGGTGGCTGTAATCGCCCTGGCCGGTTGGGAACTACCCAAGGGCGAGCTGGGGGCACTTTTTAGCGGCGGCTGGATCCCAATCCTCAACATTTTGGTGGCCATCAAGGTGGCGCTGGGATCCTGGGCGGCGATTTTAATTTTTATTCGCTACCGCGGCTTGTTATGAAGGCTCGAACGGGTTGATAACGCTCGTGTCAAGCCAATACATCGTGGGCGGTGTTATCTTCTTGCATCCGCTCGAAGTCCGAATCTTCACCAATGTTTGGGATCGATCCGAGCACTTGGCAAAGGACTTTTTTGCAAGTTGGAGTAAGACTTGCTTGAGGATTTTGGGATGTTCGGCTTCTGCACTCCCACCGTGAGGCCTAGCCCTTTCTTTCAGAACTTTGACAATGGCCCCATCAACGTTGCGAACAATTGGAGTGGCCGTAGAGCGTCTCCTCGATCGGCAGATCCATGGATGGCTTTGCCGCAAAGATAGCGTTGACAGCAGGACGTTTCCCTGTCCGTTGAGCAACTTGACCTGCAGGCGACCTCTACAATAGAAGGCTGACCCTGCCACCCCTGGGATCCCTATGCCGCGCCGTACCGACATTCACAAGATCTTGCTCATCGGAGCGGGGCCGATCGTCATTGGCCAAGCCTGCGAGTTCGACTACTCCGGCACCCAAGCCTGCAAAGCCCTGCGAGAAGAGGGCTACGAGGTGATCTTGGTCAACTCCAACCCGGCCACCATCATGACGGATCCCAGTATGGCGGATCGCGTCTACATCGAGCCGGTGACGGCGGACTTCGTGGCCCAGATCATCGAGCGGGAGCGCCCCGATGCCCTGCTCCCCACCATGGGGGGACAGACGGCCCTCAATGTAGCGGTGGAGCTGGCCCGGCGCGGGATCTTGGACCAGTACGGGGTGGAGCTGATCGGGGCCAAGCGGGAGGCCATCGAAAAAGCCGAGGATCGGGAGCTGTTTAAGCAGGCGATGCAGCGGCTTGGCCTGGCGGTGCCGCGCTCGGGGCTGGCCCGCAGCCTGGCCGAAGCCAAGCAGATCGCTCACGAGATCGGCTATCCCCTCATCATCCGCCCCGCCTATACCCTGGGGGGCACAGGGGGAGGGGTGGCCTACAACCAAGAAGAATTTGAAGAGATCTGCGCCGCCGGCCTGGAGGCCAGCCCGGTCTCTCAGATCCTGGTGGAGGAGTCGATCATCGGCTGGAAGGAGTTCGAGCTGGAGGTGATGCGGGATCTGGCGGACAACGTGGTCATCATCTGCTCAATTGAAAACATCGACCCCATGGGGGTCCACACCGGCGACTCCATCACCGTGGCCCCGGCGCAGACCCTCACCGACAAGGAGTACCAGCGGCTGCGCGACTACGCCATCGCCATCATGCGCGAGATTGGGGTGGAAACGGGGGGATCCAACGTGCAGTTTGCCGTCAACCCCGCCAATGGCGAAGTGCGGGTGATCGAGATGAACCCGCGGGTTTCCCGCTCTTCTGCTTTGGCCAGCAAGGCCACTGGGTTTCCCATTGCCAAGATCGCCGCCAAGCTGGCCGTAGGCTACACGCTGCCGGAGCTCCCCAACGACATCACCCGCAAAACCCCGGCCAGCTTCGAGCCCACCCTTGACTATGTGGTCACCAAGATCCCCCGCTTTGCCTTTGAGAAGTTTCCCGGCTCGGAGCCGGTTTTGACCACGCAGATGAAGTCGGTGGGGGAGGCGATGGCCATTGGCCGCACCTTCCAGGAGTCCATCCAGAAGGCCTTGCGATCCCTGGAGATCGACCGCCCCGGCTTTGGCAGCGACCGGCCTGAAGTCTTCCCCACCCCAGAGGAGGTGCGGGCCAACCTGCGCACCCCCAACCCCTTGCGCCTCTTGACCATCCGCACGGCTCTGCTCATGGGCTTTTCCGTTCAGGAAATTGCTCAGCTTACCCACATCGATCCCTGGTTTATCGACAAGCTGCAGGAGCTGGTGGAGGTGGAGCAGGTCCTCAAGGGGCGGGAATTGGGATCCCTAACGGCCGAAGACCTGCGCCATCTCAAGCAAATGGGCTTTAGCGACCGACAAATTGCCCACCTGACCGGCTGCACGGAAGCCCAGGTGCGGGATCGCCGCAAGGCCCTGGGGGTGATCCCCACCTACAAGACGGTGGACACCTGCGCTGCCGAGTTCGAGGCGGCCACCCCTTACCAGTACTCCACCTACGAGAGCGAATCTGAGACCTTCCCCACCGCCAAGCCAAAGGTGATGATCCTGGGGGGCGGCCCCAACCGCATCGGCCAAGGGATCGAATTCGACTACTGCTGCTGCCACGCCGCCTATGCCCTCAGCTGCCTGGGGTATGAGACCCTCATGGTCAATTCCAACCCAGAAACCGTTTCCACCGACTACGACACCGCCGATCGCCTCTACTTCGAGCCCCTGACCCATGAGGAAGTGATGAACCTGGTGGAAGCGGAGCAGCCGCTGGGCCTAATCGTGCAGTTTGGCGGCCAAACCCCCCTGAAGCTGGCCCAGGGGCTGGCAGCAGCCCAGGCCCCCATCTGGGGCACCTCTCCTGACTCCATCGACATAGCCGAGGATCGCGGCCGCTTTGGGCGCCTGCTCCAGGAATTGGGGATCCGCCAGCCGGCCCACGGCATTGCCCGCAGCGTGGAAGAAAGCCTGGAGATTGCCCGCCGCATCGGCTACCCGGTGGTGGTGCGGCCCAGCTATGTGCTGGGGGGACGGGCCATGGAGATTGTCTACTCGGATCAAGACCTGCGGCGCTACATGCAGCTAGCCGTGGCGGTGGATCCCGACCGTCCCGTGCTGGTGGACCAGTTTCTGGAAGACGCGGTGGAGGTGGATGTGGATGCCATTGCCGACCACACCGGGGCTGTAACCATTGGCGGGATCCTGGAGCACATCGAGCAGGCCGGGATCCACTCCGGGGATTCTGCCTGTGTCTTGCCCAGCCGCACCCTCAGCCCCGAAGTGCTGCAAGTCATTCGCGACTGGACGGTGAAGCTGGCCCAAGCTCTCAGGGTGGTGGGGCTCATGAACGTGCAGTATGCCGTCCAGAAAAAGCAGGTCTACATCCTGGAGGCCAACCCGCGCGCTTCCCGCACCGTGCCGTTTGTCAGCAAGGCCATCGGCCACCCCCTGGCCGGCTACGCCGCCCAGGTGATGAGCGGCAAAACCCTGGCGGAGCTGGGCTTTACCCAGGAGGTGATCCCACCCTACGTGGCGGTCAAGGAGGCAGTGCTGCCGTTTCACAAGTTCCCCGGTAGCGACGCCCTGCTGGGGCCAGAGATGCGCTCTACTGGTGAGGTGATGGGGATTGATACGGACTTTGGCCGCGCCTTTGCCAAAGCGCAACTGGCTGCCGGCCAGGACCTGCCCCTAGAGGGCACGGTGTTCATCAGCGTCAGCGACCGCGACAAGCAGGCGGTGATCCCGGTGGCCCAAGAGTTTGTCCAGCTGGGCTTTCGCCTGCTGGCCACTTCCGGCACCCAAAAAGTGCTGGCCGAGCACGGGATCCCGGTCGAGAAGGTGCTCAAGCTGCACGAGGGCCGGCCCCACGTCATCGACGCCATCAAAAACCGCCAGATTCAGCTCATCGTCAACACCCCTTCCGGTGTCGAGGCGCAGCAAGATGGCCAAAAGATCCGCCGCACTGCCCTGGCCTACAAGATCCCCTTGGTCACCACCCTGGCTGGGGCCAGAGCCACCGCTGCCGCCATCCGCGCTCTGCAGTCGGGATCCCTGGGGGTGAAGTCGCTGCAGGAGTTTCACGCCGAAATGGGACGATAGATCTCAGCCTTCTTGGGTTGCCTTTCTGAAGAAATTCTTAAGACCTTAACCTTAAGAAACTCTGAAGTTCTCGGTTGGCGAAAGTGGCTTTGGCTGCCCAGGAAAAGCTGAGACCAATGCATCAAAATCGCAACACTGATTTGCCTATTTGTATCGATAAATCAATTTGTTTCACATTCTGGCTGCGCAAGTTAGGGATCCCTGCCGGCATCCCGAAAACTGTCTAGTTTGGAAGAAAGCTCCCTCAGGCCAGGCCTCGTCGGGCGCTCTCCTGACGTCGGCTTGGCAAGCCCAAGAGAGAGGGGCTTTGGTGAAATTTTCTAGGAGTTGGCCTATGAGTACGGTCATTCGTCGCTCCGCGGCCGCGCGGCGGCTCTGGAGTTGGGAAAGTTTTTGTCAATGGATCACCAGCACCGAAAATCGGCTGTATATCGGCTGGTTTGGCGTATTGATGATCCCGACGTTGTTGGCGGCGGTCTTCTGTTTTGTTATCGCTTTTATTGCCGCTCCGCCGGTGGATGTGGACGGGATCCGCGAGCCGGTGATCGGCTCTTTGTTGGGGGGCAATAACCTCATTTCTGCGGCGGTGGTGCCCACCTCAGCCGCCATTGCCCTGCACTTTTACCCCATCTGGGAAGCTGCCTCTTTGGAGGAGTGGCTCTACAACGGCGGCCCCTACCAGCTCATCGTGCTCCACTTTTTAATCGGCATCTGGTGCTATTTGGGCCGGCAGTGGGAGCTGAGCTACCGGCTGGGCATGCGCCCCTGGATTGCGGTGGCTTTCTCCGCCCCAGCGGCGGCTGCGACGGCGGTGCTCTTGGTCTATCCCATCGGCCAGGGCAGCTTTTCGGAGGGGCTGCCGCTGGGCATTGCCGGCACCTTCCACTTCATGCTGGCCTTCCAGGCGGAACACAACATCTTGATGCACCCCACCAGTTGGCTGGGGGTGGCGGGGGTGTTTGGCGGCGCCCTGCTGGCGTCTCTGCACGGCTCGCTGGTGATCTCCAGCCTGATCCGGGAGACCTCGGAGGAGGAGTCGGCCAATGCTGGCTACCGCTTTGGCCAAGAAGAAGTTACCTACAACTTCCTGGCCGGCCACTACGCCTTCTTGGGGCGGCTGGGGATCCCCGGCCTTGGCTGGCGCAACAGCCGTTCCGTCCACTTCTGGATGGCGGCTCTGCCCACCGTAGGGATTTGGGCGGCAGCCATCGGCATTGGGATGATGGCCTTTAACCTCAACGGCTTTAACTTTAACCAGTCCCTCCTGGACAGCCAGGGCCGGTTCATCCCCACCTACGCCGATTTGATCAACCGCGCCAATCTGGGGATCCAGGCCATGCACGCCCCCAACGCCCACCACTTTCCTCTCTTGCTAGCGGCCAAGGTGGACTAGGGTCGATCCAGCCCGAAGGCACGGTGGGCGGCCTGGAGGGCACGCACCCCCTGCTCCCGCCGCACCACGCAGCTCACCTTAATCTCTGAGGTGCCGATCATCTCAATGTTGATCCCGGCGTCGGCCAGAGCCTTGAACAAACGGGCAGCCACGCCGGGATATGTTTCCATCCCGGCACCGACGATGCTGACTTTGGCAATGTCGTGGTCGGTCTCGACCCCCGCCGCCTGCAGCTCCTCGGCCACCTGCCGGCACACGGCCTCAGCCGCCCTGGCCTGATCCTGAGGCACCGTAAAGGCGATGTCGGTGCTGGGGATCCCGTTGTGGTAGCCCCGCTGGCTTTGGATGATGGTGTCGACGATGATACCGGCAGCGGCCAGGCGTCCAAACAGATGGGCAGCCGTCCCCGGGCGATCCGGCACCTTGCGCAGGCCCAGCCGCGACTGCTTCAAATCCAGGGCAACGCCGCGCACCGGGTGGTCGCTTGGGCGGGGATCCCCGCAAGGGGCTGCCTTGACCCGATGCAAATGGGGGATCACCTGGAACGCTTCCCCCAGCGCCAGGGCGGCCTCCCCGGCCCGCTCGTCAGCCACCACACAGCTCACCTTGATCTCCGACATGGAGATCATTTGGAGATTGATCCCAGCTTCTGCCAGCACCTGGAACATCTGGGCGGCAATGCCCGGGCGGCCCATCATCCCCACCCCGGCAATGCTGACTTTGGCCACCGCCTCATCGACGATGACTTCCCTACACCCCAGCTCCTGGCCCACCTGCCGCGCCACGGCTGCCGCCTGGGCCGCCTGCGCCCGGCTGACGGTAAAAGCAATGTCGTTGATAGGGGATCCCTCGGCTGCACTGAGGTGGAGCGACTGCAGGATTAAATCGACATTGATCCCGGCTGCCGCAATTTCCTGGAACAGTTGCGCGGCAATGCCCGGGCGATCCGGCACTCCCACCAGCACCAACTTGGCCTGATCCCGATCCAGCTCCACCGTATCCACTGCCTGGCCCAGCTCAATGCTGCTGTCGGCGGGGCGAGGACGGGGAGGGGGAGCAAGAATGAGGGTGCCCCCGGATCCCGCCTGCAACGGTTCCAGGCTGGAGCGCACCCGCAGCTTGACGCCGTAGTTGCGGGCAATCTCCACCGAGCGGGGGTGGAGCACCTG
>NZ_JANSHG010000088.1:0-10612 GCF_047461555.1 Synechococcus sp. WC101 | reverse complement strand
AGTCAGGAAGAGGTTGTTTGAGCTATGAAACTATATCAACGACCCCCATCATGGGTAAGCGACTAAAGTGGCTAGCGGGCTTTTCCGCCCTGCACTCAAGTGCGGGGCTACCAAGCTATCCTTTTGTTGTGTAGCGTCGATGCTTGTGGGGTCATGTCTGAAGCTCAAGATTTGCTGCCGGTGGGGGCGAGGGTTGAGGTGGTAGAGATGCCTCCTTACTTGAAAACGGCTGACCCGATGCCGATGTTGCGCCCCGCCCATTTGATTCGGCTGCACGAACAAGGGGTGATCTTGCAGCGGCGGCTGTTGGGCACCTACAGTGTGCAGTTTGCCAATGGCATCTTTTTAATTGACGGCAAGTACCTGGCTCTTGTGGGATCCCGCCCGTGAGCGCCGCATCTCCGCCGGAGCTCAGGAGACTGGGACTTTTGCTCTTTGGGAGCTGCGGGTCTTGCGCGTGCCGGCGGACTTTCGCGGTAGATTAAAGGGTGCCGGCTGAGGTTGGGTCAACAGGGTGGCTGGGATCCAGCCTAGCTTGCAGTATTGGCTCTTCTGCTTCTGTTGCCCTACATCCGATTAGGCTATCGTCGCTTATGCCCAGAGTTATCGTCACGGATCCCATCGATCAGGCGGGGATCGACATCCTCTCCCAAGTGGCCCAGGTGGATGTGCAAACCGACCTTACGCCGGAGCAGTTGATCGCGGTCATTCCCAACTACGACGCCATCATGGTGCGCTCCGGCACGCGGGTCACCCGCGAGGTGATCGAGGCGGGGACGAACTTGAAAATCATCGGTCGGGCGGGGGTGGGCGTGGACAACATCGACGTGGCTGCCGCCACCAAAGCTGGGATCCTGGTGGTCAACTCCCCTGAGGGCAATACGATTGCTGCCGCCGAGCACGCCATCGCTCTGATGATGGCCCTCTCCCGCCACATCGCCGATGCCAATGCCTCTCTGAAAGCGGGCCAATGGAAGCGGCAGGAGTTTGTCGGGGTAGAAGTCTACAAAAAAACGCTGGGGATTGTGGGATTGGGTCGCATTGGATCCCATGTGGCCCAGATTGCCAAGGCGATGGGGATGCGGCTTTTGGCCTACGATCCCTACCTTTCGATGGAGCGGGCGGAGCAACTGGGGGTGCGCCTAGTGGATTTCAAAACCTTGGTGCAGGAGTCAGACTACATCACCCTGCATGTCCCCAAGACCCCTGAGACCACTAACCTGTTCAACGCTGAGACCTTCCGCATGATGAAGCCGACCGCCCGCCTGATCAACTGTGCCCGCGGCGGCTTGGTGGACGAGCAAGCCCTTTATGAAGCTCTCAAGTCCGGCCAAATTGCGGGGGCGGCCCTGGACGTCTTTGCCGACGAGCCCCTCAGCAAAGACTCACCTCTCCTTTCCTTGGGCAAGGAGATCCTGCTGACACCTCACCTGGGGGCCTCTACCGAGGAGGCGCAGGTCAACGTAGCCATCGACGTAGCCGAGCAGATCCGCGATGTGTTGTTGGGGCTGCCTGCCCGTTCTGCCGTGAACATCCCTGGCCTGCAGGCGGAGGTGCTGCAAAGCCTCAAGCCCTACCTGGACTTGGCGGAAACTTTGGGCAACTTAGTGGGCCAGTTGGCGGGGGATCGGGTGAGCCAGTTGGAGATCCGCCTCCAGGGATCCCTTGCGGAAAAAGATGGCCAGCCGATCGTCATCGCCGCGCTCAAGGGGCTTTTGACGCTGGCTCTGCGGGAGCGCGTCAACTACGTCAATGCTTCCATCGAGGCCAAGGAACGAGGCATTCGCGTGGTGGAGACGCGAGATCCCTCTTTGAAGGATTACTCCGGATCCCTGACGTTGATTGCCCACGGCCCCAACGGGGTGCGTTCTGTTTCGGGGGCGCTGATCGGGGAGCGGGAGGTGCGCATCACCCAGATCGACGAGTTCCCGGTGAATGTGCCCCCCTCCGCCAACATGCTGATGACCCTGCACCGGGATATGCCGGGGATCATCGGCCGCATCGGCACCCTGCTGGGGGCCTACAACGTCAATATCGCCAGCATGCAGGTGGGGCGCAAGATCATCCGCGGCGATGCGGTGATGGTGCTCAGCCTCGACGATCCTCTGCCAGATGGGATCATCGAAGAGGTGTTGAAGCAGCCGGGTATTCGCGATGCTTTTGTGGTGAACCTTTGACGGCTTCTGCCGCCACTGGGGAAGTGCGCAACCGGCCTGAGCAGAGGGGAGGGCAATCTCTTTGCTGGGGTTGGTGGGGATATCTTGAGTTGAGGTGAACGCTTGAGTCCGAATCACTTGCCGCCGACGGGTGGGATCTCAACCTGGGATTGGCCAGGGTTTCTGGAGTCGCTAGGCCACTTTGGCGTCGACCTCAGCCTGGATCGCATGCAGGTTTTGCTGCAGCGCCTGGGCCAGCCCCAAGCCGGGATCCCAGCCATCCACGTGGCCGGCACCAACGGCAAGGGATCCGTCTGCGCCTGGGTCAGCCACGCGCTGTGGGCGGCGGGCTATCGCGTCGGTCGCTACACCTCTCCCCACCTGGTCAATTGGCGGGAGCGGATCTGGCTGAGCGGCGAGTACATTTCGCCAGGCGACTGGAGCCGGGTGTTGGCCCAAGTGCGAGATTGCCTGCAGACCTACGCTCCAGGCGAGGCTTCCCCCACCCAGTTCGAGGCCATTACCGCCGCTGCCTGGCTGTACTTTCGGCAGCAGAAGGTGGACATTGCCGTGATGGAAGTGGGGCTGGGGGGGCGGCTGGATGCCACCAACGCCGGCATCGAGCCGGTAGTGACCGCCATTACCTCCATCGGCTGGGATCATTGGCAGCGTCTGGGCAACAGCCTGGCGCAAATTGCCTTTGAAAAAGCCGGCATTCTCAAGCCGGGGATCCCGACTGTGTGCGCGCCCCAACCCCCTGAGGTGATGCCCGTGATCCGGGCTAGAGCCGAGCAGACGGGCAGCCCCCTGCGGGTGGTGGAGCCCCTGCACTGGGCCGGTCCTCAGACTGTCTGCTGGCGGGATCAGGTGCTTACCCTGCCTCTTGCCGGTGAGGTGCAACTGATCAATGGGGCGGTAGCTCTGGCCGTTGTGGAGACCCTGCAGGAACAGGGTTGGCGGATCCCAGATGTCGCTGTCGAGAAAGGATTTGCCCTCACCCGTTGGCCGGGTCGCCTACAGTGGGTGCAAATTGGCTCCCGCCAGCTGCTGCTGGATGGGGCCCACAACTTGCCCGCCGCCCAGGCGCTGCGCCGCTACCTAGATGAGCACCAGCCCGGCCCCCTCACCTGGTATATGGGCATTCTCACCACCAAAGACGTCAAGGGCATGCTCGCCACCCTGCTGCGGCCGGGGGATCGCTTCTTCGCCCTGCCCCTCTTCGGCCACGCCGGAACCCATCCGCAAGAACTGGCCCACCTGGCCCAGATCTTGCAGCCCCATCTTCGCTCTGTCCAGGCGCTGCCGGATCTTGCCGCTTTACAAGCCCAACTGCAGCAGCCGGCTGACCTCGACGAGCCGCCCGCGGTTATCTGTGGATCCCTATACCTCTTGGGCCAGGTGATGCAAGCTTGCCTGGGATGGGATCTGGCCTGCTGAGGTTCCTGCCACCAGTTTGGCCGAGCGCCCGGAGACCCCTAGCGCTTCCCCTACCGGCCCCATCGGGATGACAGGATTTGAACCTGCGGCCCTCTGCTCCCAAAGCAGATGCGCTACCAAGCTGCGCTACATCCCGCTCTTGTAATTATGGCAGATGATCAGCTAGAAAGCGCAGGAGCCCCGCCCTGTACCTCCCTAGATCCCCCCGCCCCCCTGCCCCCCGTATACGGGGGGTTGGGGGGGAAGGGGGGCGGTCGGAGCCGGGTAGTGTACGCCAGAGACGAAGAAAGTGTAACGATTTCTCCAACAATTTCGCCGATGTTCTTTAAGAGATTTTGGGGAAGCCAGACAAACTTTTGCGTTATCTGACAAGAAGGTGAAGGAGAAGGGGAGGTTCTGGCTCCTGCGGTAGAAAGGTAGTGGGGCGAGTTGGCCTTGTCTATGTCCGATGAGCTGCTGCGTGCAATCCGCAGACGCGACCTAGAGGCCGCCACCTCAGCCGTGCAGCGCTTGCGTTCCCGCCACCTGAGCGAGGCTGTGATTACCTCGATGGTGATGGTGGCCGTGGAGCGACTGGCCTGGGATGAAGGCGATCGGGCCGCTGCCAGTTGGTTGCTACGTCACTGCTCCAGACGGCGCTGAAGGGATCCGGGCCGAGCGAACGCCTAAAGCACCTGCTGCTCGCGGAGAACCTCGGCCAGCAACCCCGCCAGGGAAGCGGCGATCCCGACCATCGAACACTAGCTCTGCCGTATTGCCCTCCCGGCCAAGGATGAGGATCCCTGGACGGAACACCTCCAGATTTTCAGCTAGAAACCGCAGGAACCCCCCCTATCCCCCCGCCCCCCTGCCCCCCGTATACGGGGGGTTGGGGGGGAAGGGGGGGCGGTCGGAGCCGGGTAGTTTACAGACGAAAACTCATTATGCTCTATCCCTTCCCACCGTCTATACGGTGGGAAATTCCGCGCATTTAAGTGCGCGCCAGCCAGCGCCGCAGCGGATGCCAGGCGGGCAAAGACAAAATCCAGCGGGACTGGCGCTCCAGCATCAAGCGCTCAATAGGATAGAGCCCAAACAGCTCGTAGCGGCTTTGGGCGATCAAGATCCCCAGCGTGAAGCTGACGCAAAGCAGCAAACCAAAGGTGGGCCAGCCGGGCCGGTAAAATAGGGCATAGCGCAGGCCTGTCCAGGTGAAATGGTTCCACAGGCGAACAATATCTGCCCGCAGCGCCCAAAGGCTGGGGATCCCGACCAGCAGCCACAACAGGCCCAGAAAGAGGAAGCTGCCGCCATGGTAGAGGCGCAACAGGCGCCTGGCTGGCGGAGAGAGAGATTCCAGGCCGGGAGGGTTTTCCGACCCCCAGCCGCGAGCAGCCTTCTTTTCCTCGACTGAGCTAGGATCGCGAGGCGATGACATCGAGATCCCGGTTCTCCAAACCAAGACCTTGTCATGATAACTTTAGCGACTGGGATCCCCAAACGAAGCTCCTTGGGGGGCATTAAGAGAGCGGGTTAAGCCGCGTAGCCGACCTCAGAGAGGAAACTCCTCCAAGGATATAATGGCTCTGCAGCTTGCCTTGCTAGCTCAATGGATAGAGCACCGACCTTCTAAGTCGATGGTTGCAGGTTCGAGTCCTGCGCAAGGCGCTAGGTGGATTCGCCTGGGATCCCGGCTTGTGGCGTTCGACTTTGAGAGGGGCACCACACTCGAAAGATGACTTGGCCAGAGTGACTTGCCACCGTCAGGGATCCCTCCAAGATCTCCATAGCCTTTTTGGCCAACGCCAGGCCCAGGCCCGTTCCCCCGGCCTTGCGGCGATCCAACTGCGGGATACGGTAAAACTTCTCAAACAAGCGGGGCAGCGCCTCTGGAGGAATTTCCACCCCTGTATTGCCCACCTCGATCAGCCAGCCGGGACGGCCCTGTTGATGGCTCTGGCTAAAGCGCAAACAGATGCTTTCCCCAGCCGGCGTGTACTTGCAGGCGTTGTTCAAAAGTTCGCCCACCACCCGCGACAACAGGCTCTCATCCGTGCAGAGGGGCAAAAGGTCGGGATCCCATTCCACCTGGAACTGTTGGCCCTGCTGGGCAGCTCGCAGCCGGAAGGGCTCGGAAAGATTGGGGATCCACTCTTGAGGAGATAACCAGGTCAGCTTGAGATCCCTATTTCCGGCTTCAATAGCTTGCAATTCCAAGAGCTCGTTGATCAAGTCCAGCTCGCGGTTGGTCTCCATCTCCAAAATCTGCAAGTAGCGCTGTTCCCGCTCGGTCAGGTTGGCCCTCGATAAAAACCCAATCGCCAGCTTCATGTTGGTCAGAGGCGTGCGCATCTCGTGGGAGACCATGTGCAGAAACTCGTCCTTGAGGTGGTTGAGCTCCTGCAACTGCTGCACCTGCTGCTGCACGGTTTGGTAAAGCCGAGCCTGGCGAATGGCAATTGCACATTGGCCGGCCACCCGCTGCATCAGGCGTTGCTCCCGCTCGCCAAACACCTGCCCCGGCGGACGGGATCCGCAAATATTTCCCAAAAGCAGCGAGTCTTTTTGCTGGCCTGTTCGATCCCGCAAATCGCAGATGGGAACCACCAGCAGGGTATGGCGCTCGTAGCCGGGCCAGCAGGGGTGGCCAAGGTTGCTGAAATAGCAGAACTGCCCACCCCGAAGCTGCTGGAGCACCTCGGCAAAATCGGCAAAGGGGATCTCCAGGGGAAAACGGCGGATCCCTTGGTCGGGCCGATAGTCCACCGCCAAAACGCTGGCCTGTCGTTCTGGGTCGTGCAGGGCAATCCTGCAGCCGGAAAGACCCAGCCTGAGGGCCAGTTCTTGCGCCACGGTTTCCAAAATCTTTTGCTCGTCTAGGCTGGAGCGAATTTCTTCCGTGATCAGTTGCAGCAGGGCCTCGTCTTCGTAGGCTTGCTGCAGTTGGCCGTTGCGCACCCGCACTTGGTAATCCAATTCGGCGTTGGTTTGCTGCAGCTTTTGATAAAGTTCGGCCTGGTGGATGGCCACTCCCAGGTGATCGCCAATCGCTATGGCCAGCTCGATCTCCTCCGCTTGCCAGTCCGGCTCAGAGATCAAGCGCCCTAGGGCTAGGGCGCCCCAAAGCTTTCCTTGGCAGGCCACGGGGATCCCCAGCCAGGGGCCGAGTTGGTGGTCTTGCCTTTCCTGCAGCGCAAACGAATCGGCAACCTGCTGCGGATCCCGCACGTGAAAAACCTGCAGCCGCTTCAACTGCTGGATGGCTGGGATCTCTGGATCATCCGGTATGCGCAGGTGAAGGAAGCTGGGCACCTCAGGAGAGCGGACATGGCCGACAATGGCCACCCACACCCGCTCCTCAGGTAGATATTGGTAAAGGGTAACCCGCGCTGCCTGCAAAACCTGGCCTACTTCCTGCACGGCTACCTCAAAGAGGGTCGGCAGATCCAGGGAGCCGTTGATGGCTTGCATCAGCCGGTTGAACAGTTTTTCCCGCTGCACCTGTTGCTGCAGCTTCAGCTCGGCTTGCTTGCGGGCAGTAATATCCCTCACCATCACCAGCATTTGCTCGTTCTCGAAAGGCACAAAACGAGCCTGCCGATACTGAGGCTCAGAAGAGCATTCCGTCCAGCAGTACTCCATCTCCTGGATTTGCTGGGTGGCAAAGGCCAGCTCCAGATGCTGGCGAACGGCTTGGGCTTCCCCAGGGGGAAACAGCTCTTCCGGGGTTTTGCCCAAGTAATGGTCGGGGGGATACTGCGTCGGAAAGTTGCTGGGGGGCTTGATCTCCAAACATCGGCCCTGGCGGTCGAGGCGAAAGAGCATGTCGGGCAAAGCTTCCAGCATCTGCCGATAGTGGCACTCCCGTTCGGCCAAAGCCGCCTCCAGTTCCTTGCGCTCGGTGATGTCCAGCGTTACGCCCACAACATGGCTGGGATCCCCTTCCGGCCCCAAGAGCACAATGCCCTGGGAGAGGTACCAGCGCACCTGTCCGTTGGCTAAGCAGGCACGGTACTCGACGGCAAAGTTGGGATCCCCCTCCGTCGCCCTGCGCCCCGCCGACTGCAAAGCTTCCTTCACCCTTGGGCGATCTTCCGGGTGAACCCGCTCAAAAAACATCTCCAGGGTGAACTCCTCGCCGGGATCCCGTCCGTATTTGGCCTTGCACTGAGGCGAACTGCTCAGCTCCCTGCTGCGCAGATCCAGTTGCCAGTAGCCCAGTTGGGTGGCTTCCAGAGCCAAATAGAGATGCTCTGGATAAAAGCCGCTGTCTCCTGGCCCCACCGGCACCAGACGGTATCGAGTTGAAGCCATCTCCCCCCACCAAAACGGTTGGTTATTCCAGAAGCCCTGCCTCATTGTGGACGATTTTCATTAGGGGGATCCTCCTGTCGGAAATCCTTAACTTTAGGCATAATTTCAGCACACTGTTCAGGGATGTATTGGGGGACACGAACCTTAAACCCAAGCTAAACTTCAAATTCGCGGGTGGGGGTTGTCGAAAGCGGCGGTGGGCTCTGCGGGGCAGGGCTTGTGGCCGAGGGGGGAGCCTCTGCTATAGTGATGAGCAGTTGCGCCTTGGATCCCAACCCTGGGGATCCCTCCGACAGGTGGGGTTAGGGCAAGCCGAAATGGGTTCGGGTTTGAAAAGAGAGTGGCGCCAGATAAGCCTCTTCTTGGTGGGTTTGCCCTCAGCCTGCGTGAAGCGTTTATTCTTTTTTATGCTGTCCTGTGCCACGTCTGGCCTAAAGCAATTGCTGCTGATTTTGAGCTGGGATCTCTTCCCCCGGAAGCCTATAGTTAGTTTCTGGCGATTGTTCGATATTGTTCGGTTTGCGTTGGCGCGGCTGCCCTCTTCCTTTGGTTAGCGGGCGGGGATCCCCCTCCGGTTGGCTGATTTACGAAGCCGCATTCTTCCTGCCATCCTTTGGTCCTGTTCTCTTGCTGGCCGCGTTTCTCGAAACTGCCGGCTGGCGACAGCGGCCAGCCGAGGAGCGATTTGTCCCGCTGCCGAGATTCTCCCCTGCCCTGTTTTGGTTGGTTGATGAGCTCGCTCAGAACACCTGCGCTGGCGGGCAGGGGGATCCCTGCGGCATTTTTCAACGGATCGTCACCCAGTCAATCCATTTTCTGTAGAATTCAAGGTTATTTCTGTGATTTGTGAACTTCCGCGAAGTCCTCAGTCTGCTCCGCACGATTCGGAGCGCTATCGACATCGCCCGTCGAGGGGCTCTGCTTCCCGGCTGGAGTGGCCCAGCCACCCTCTGGATCCCCTAAATGGCGAAGAAATCCGGGAAGTGGTCAAAATCCTGCGTCAGGAGCGCCCTCTTGCTTCCCGCTGCCGCTTCGTCACCATCCAACTGCAGGAGCCGGAGCGGCCTTGGATGGAAGCGTGGCAGCCGGGCCAGCCCTGGGATCGGCAGGCGTTTGCGGTGCTGTTGGATCCCGCCGAGGGCAGCACGTATGAGGCGGTGGTCTCCCTCTCCCGGCAGCAGGTGTGCTCTTGGCAGCTCGTCCCCGGCGTGCAGCCGCCCCTTTTGGACGATGAGGTGTACGCCTGCGACCGCCTGCTCAAGGCGGATCCCCAATTCCTGGCCGCCCTGCAGCGGCGGGGCATTGCCGATGTGGAGCGGGTGATGGTGGACTACTGGACGGTGGGCTACTTTGGGATCCCGGAAGAAGAGGGGCGGCGTCTGGTGCGGGGCCTGTGTTTCCTGCGCACTTCTCCTTACGACAATGGCTATGCCCGTCCCATCGAGGGCCTCTACCCCTGGATCGACCTCAACCAAATGCAGGTGGTCAAGGTGGAGGATCGCGGCCCCTGGCCTCTGCCCCCGGAAGATGGCAATTTCGACGAGATCTTCTTCAAAGAGTTTCGCCAAGATTTGAAGCCTTTGGAAATTACCCAGCCCCAAGGGGTGAGCTTCCAGGTGGAAGGCCATCACATCCGCTGGCAGAAGTGGGATCTGCGCATCAGCTTTAACCCCCGCGAGGGGCTGGTGCTGCATCAGGTGGGCTATGAGGATCAGGGCCGGCTTCGTCCTATCCTCTACCGCGCTTCGGTAGCCGAGATGGTGGTGCCCTACGGCGATCCCCGCGATCCCCACTGCCGCAAGAACGCCTTTGACGTGGGGGAATACGGCATCGGCATGCAGGCCAATTCCCTGCGCCTGGGCTGCGACTGCCTGGGGGAGATCTACTACTTCGATGCCTGGCTGCCCAGCAACAGCGGCGAGCCCATGCTCCTCAAAAACGCCATCTGCATGCACGAAGAAGACTTCGGCGTGCTCTGGAAGCACACCGACTGGCGCACGGAGCGAGCCCAGGTGCGGCGCTCGCGGCGGCTGGTGCTCTCTTTCTTTACCACCATCGGCAACTACGACTACGGCTTTTTCTGGTACTTTTACCAGGATGGCACCCTGGAGTTCGAGGCCAAGCTCACCGGCATTATCAACACCTGCGCCACCCTGCCGGGGGAGGAGCCGGAATTTGGCGTCTTGGTGGCGCCGCAGCTCTCTGGTCTCAACCACCAGCACTTTTTCACCGTTCGCCTGGACATGGCGGTGGATGGGCCGGGCAACTCCCTCTACGAAGTGCATGCCGAGCCGCTGCCGCCGGGGCCGGATAACCCCTACGGAAACGCCTTCCGCGCCCGCTCCACCCTGCTCAAAACCGAGCAGGAAGCTAAGCAAACGGTGGATCCCTTGCGGGGGCGCTACTGGAAGATTGTCAACCCCAACCGCCACAATCGCCTGGGGCAGCCGGTGGCCTACAAGTTGATCCCAGGAGAAAATGTCCAGCTCCTGGCCCACCCCGACTCCTGGCTGTATCGACGGGCGGGGTATTTGGCCCACCACCTCTGGGCCACACCCTATCACCCTGGCGAAAAGTTCCCGGCGGGGGACTACCCCAACCAACACCCCGGTGGGGAAGGGCTGGTGAAGTGACATCTTCTCCCGCTAGGCCCTGACGGGCTGTAGACGGGAGCTTCCGAGAATCACTTCCCGGAGTTGCTGCTTCAACGGACTGGTAAACCAGGA
>NZ_JANSHG010000087.1:0-10621 GCF_047461555.1 Synechococcus sp. WC101 | reverse complement strand
GCGCTTTGACAACGCCGTTACGGGTTCTTTTGTGGACTGCGTAAGAATCCCCCGCCTTTAGGCGGTGGGAGTGTCAATTCTGGCTTTCCCGAACTCCTCTTCTTCCACCAAAATCACCGGGATGGGGCTGGTCTCCAACACCGCTTGCGAAGTGGATCCCAGCAATACTTGCTCCCAGCCGCGCTGGCCCCGCTTGCCCATGACTATATCGGTAACCTGACGCTCCTGGGCTAGGCCCACGATGGTCTCTGCCAAAGGCCCGGAGGCCAGGCAAAATTCGTGGCGAATGTCGGCCAAGAGGCGCTGGGCCAGCTGCCGCAACTGTTCTACTCTCTTCCCCTGCGGCTCGTCGGTAACATGGAGCACAATCACTTCCCCGTCCAGCCGCCGCGCCAGATCCGCTGCCTTGCGCAGCACTGCCTCGGCCAAGGGAGAAGTATCGACGGCTGCCAAGAAGCTCACCTTGCCCTGGCTGCCCACCTTGGTGGGATCCACCTCCCCTTTTTCCAGCAGGCGAGGGGCAAAGACCTGGGTCAGCCAAGCCCCTAGGGGTGCTGTGGCCAGAATCGACAAGGCCGCTATGGCCAGGATGGTCTCTCCGCCAGGGATCCCTTGTGCCAAGGGGATGCCGCCGATGGCCGCCTGCACCGTGGCCTTGGCCATGTTGCCCGGCAGCAAAAAGAGCCGCTCCCGCCAGTTCCAGTTGCTCCCTACCGTGGAAAGCCACCAGCCCAGGCCCCGGCCCAACAGCAGGCTCAGGGTCAAAAGCAGCAAGCCGGGCAAGAGCAGGGATCCCAGTACCTGCAGATCCAAAGAGGCCCCCAGCAGGACAAACAGCACGATCTCCGCCACCGTCCAGAGGGCGTCGAACCCAAGCCGCAGCCGCCGCGCCAGCGGCCCATCCAGTTGGACGAGAAAAAACCCCAGGGCCATCACCGCCGGGTAGCCGGAAAAATAGGGCCACACCTGCGACGCCAACACCAGGCCCAGCGCCAGGCAGGCTGCCAGCAACACCTCTTGCGTGCTGTTGCGCGTCCAGTTCTGCTGCACCAGGAGCGCCACCAAAAGCCGCGCCCCCAGGTAGCCGATGGCCACCCCCAGCAGGATCTCCATCCCCACCTGGAACGGCAGCCACTGCAGCGGCGACAGCTCCAGGCCGAACAGGCGAAGGCCCTCTGGAGATCCCTGCCCCAAAAAGCTCAGCAACAGGCTAAAGCCCAACAGCAGCAGCACGTCGGAAAGGGCGCTGCCGGTCAAAATGGCGTCCGGGATCCCTTTGGCCACCCCCCAGCCCAAGCTCTTGAGGCGCAACATCCCCGGCACGATCACCGCCGGCGACTCCGCCCCGATTACACAGCCCAAAAGCAGCCCCGTCGCCCAGTCCAACCCCAGGATCCAGCGGCTCAAGAGCGCCACCGCCAGCGCCTCACAGGCTGCCGGCAAAAACCCCAGCCGCAGCGCCACGGATCCCTGCTGGGCCAGCTTTTCCCGATCCAGCCCCAGCCCGGCCTTCATCAGGATAATCGTGACGGCCACCAAGCGCAGATCCCCGGCTGCCGCCAACAGCTCTGAGGACAAGACCTCTTGCAACAGGATCCCGACCAGGATCATCCCCACTAGCGGCGGCATTCCCAGCCGGCCCAGGATCTGGCCGACAAAAAAGCCCATCCCCAAGATCCACAGCCAACTGCCCAGCATCAACAAAACCTCTCTCCTCGCCGTCCGCGTGTTGAAGGGCAGCCCAGGGAGAAAAAGCCGTTCGCGTTTCTGCGGGGTGAGAACTCAACATCAAAGACTCCCACCCCCTGGATCTGCCCAGAAGAGTAGGAGTCATTAGCCCCAGCTCTAAGTCTTAGAGAAACTTTATCCCTAGGATCTGCCTGAGGCGGTTGCGGCGAACCCCATCGCCCGTTGCCGGGAAGGACCAAGCAGCCTGCCCGCAACACATGTGCTCCTTACGATATCACGCCCCATCTTCCACCGCAACCAAGCGATAGGGGTGATGGGAACGGCCAATGGAGCCATAGAAATCGCTGCAGACATTGTGGGTAAAGCGATCGCTGAGGCCGCGGGTAACCTGCTGCACCACCTGGCTGCCCACTTTCTGAACCAACTTGCGCGGCAGAACCTGCAAAAACTTGGGCAAATGCAGCCGGATATTCAGCTGGAGATCCCAGTGGACGCGGGTGGTGGCCAGGGATCCCGGCAGCTCCTCCAGCCGGAAGCTGGCCTGACAATCCACCCGATAGGGCAGGGCAGCATCCCCCGGCAGCTCAATGGAGGTGAGCCGAAATAGGTAATCTTCCTCCGGCCAAATCTTGATCCCAAAGCTGGGCTCCAGCTCAAATCCTAGGCCGCCCATGCGGAAGAACTGCAGCCTGTAGGTTTCAGCAGAGAGGGGCTCCACTCGCAACGGCTGGAAGCAGCGCTGGATCCACTGGCCATGGCCCCGCAGGTAACAAGCCAACGTCTCCCGATCGGTTTCCAGATCCACCTGGCCCCGTCGCCCGGCCTGCAACTCCAAGGGGGTCTTAGCTGGGGGCTGATCCATCTCCTCCAAAAGCAGCTCCCCTCCCTTGGACAGAGCACCTTCACTGAGGGGAACGACGGGCTTGGAGCTGGCGATAGACATCCCGAATATCCACCTGATAGTGAGCAAGAGCCACAAGGCAGTGGTACCAGAGATCCGCCACCTCGCGGGCCAGGGCTGTCTTGTCCCCCTCCTTTGCCGCCATCACCACCTCAGCCGTCTCCTCACCGAGTTTTTTCAGGATGGCGTTGTCTCCCTTGGCCAGCAGGCTGCTGGTGTAGGAATCGGGACGGGGATCTGCCTGGCGGGCCTTCACCACAGCAAACACCTGAGACAGAGTATCTGCTGCCGGGATGGGATCCCTTTGATCCCCTGGCAGTGGGCGGAAGAAGCAACTGCGCGCCCCCGTGTGGCAAGCCGCATCTACCACCTGCTCCACCAAGATCACCAGCGCGTCGCCGTCGCAGTCGTAGCGGATTTGCTTGACCCACTGCACATGGCCAGAAGTTTCCCCCTTGGGCCACAACGCCTGCCGCGAGCGGCTCCAAAACCAGGTGCGGCCTGTTTCCAGGGTTTTTTGCAGCGATTCCCGGTTCATCCAGGCCATCATCAGCACTGTTCCGTCCAGGTAGTCCTGCACGATGGCCGGGATCAGGCCCTGTTCGTTGTAGCTGAGGCTGCCTAACCAAGCCATCTCCTCCGGTGAAAGGGCTCTGGGGGACTGCCAAGAGAGGCCCGAGATCACAGCAGCAGCCATAAGGGTTTGGCAGAAAACCAATCGAGATTATTAGCAGGATAGCAGAGCAAGCTCTCCCAGGGGTACCTCCAAGAGCGCCCTCCAGGCCAAAGCCAGTTTCGAGAAGCCATTGAGAAGTCCTGCTGCCCGGGCCAGCAAAGCTTAACTTGGTTTTAACTTCAGTATCAGGCCAATCTGCTAGGTTTGTTACCGGTTTTCCCGCCGTGAGGTAGCTTATGCGCATCCAAGTCGAGAACCTTTGGGTTGCCTTCAAAAACAAGGTTGCCCTAAGGGAGGTTTACCTTGACCTATTTGGCGATGGAGCGCAGGTTGTGGCCTTGATCGGACCTTCGGGAGCAGGAAAGTCGACCTTTCTTAGGCTTTTGAAAGGGATGGTCAAGCTCAGCGGCGGAAAAGTTTGGGTTGATTCTCTTCCTCTCCATGAAGGCCAAAGGGATGCCCTGCAACAGCTGCGCAGGCGCACGGCCATGGTCTACCAGACCTTTCAACTCATCGGGCGCCTGACGGTTCTGGAAAACGTTCTTGTTGGGCGTCTGCCTCACATGAGTCCCATTCGGGGTCTTTTCAAGCACTTTTCTGTTCAGGATTTGGCCAAGGCGGAAAAGCTGCTGGAAGAGGTAGGGTTGCTAGAGCATGCCTGGCAAAGGGCCGACGCTCTCTCAGGGGGGCAGCAGCAGCGAGTGGGTATTGCTCGCGCCTTGATCCAGGAGCCAGCCCTGATTCTGGCCGACGAGCCCATTTCGGCTTTGGATCCTAAAAATGCAAAGGTAATTATGGAGCTGCTGCTGGGAGCGGTGCGCCGCCAGGGGATTCCGTTGCTGGTTACCCTGCACCACCTAGAAATGGTGCGCCATTACGCCGATCGAGTCGTTGCTTTCAAGGAGGGCCAGGTTTTCTTCAATGGGCCGCTTTCCGATTTTACCTCTGAAAAGGAAAGGGAGCTCTACTTTGGGGAGAAGGAAACCCACGAGGCAAGCGAATGGTTTTCCTCAACCTTGATGGTCTAACAAGATCCACCTTCAACCGCAAGTTAACTGCAAAGGAGAAAACCTTATGCGGAGAAGAAAAATTCTGTTCCTTGCTGCCTTCCTCATGGGAATTTCCAGCTGGGTTCCAGGGCTGGCTCAGAAGCAAAACTGGCCCAAGGAGCTGGTGATTGCTGAAGTACCGGTGGAGAGTGCTGCCGATTACGAAGCTCGCTATGCTCCCTTTTTGGATTATCTCAAACAAAAACTGGGGATCCCCGTCCGCCTGTTTGTGGCCGGTGACTACACGGCGGTGATGGTCTCCCAGGCACAAGGCCAAACTCACGTAGCTTTCTACGGCCCTGCCTCCTACGTAGATGCCATTGAAAAGGCCAACGCTCCCATTGAAGCGTTCGTGAAAGAGGACTCGCTGCGCTCGGGTACCGTTTATCACTCCTTGATGCTTTCCAAGAAAGGCAGTGGCATCAAAACTCTAGAAGACGCCAAGGGTAAAGATTTTGCTTTCGTCGACCCAGAGAGCACCTCTGGCTTCAAGGTGCCCATGGCCTACTTCTGTCTTGAGGCCAAAATCAAGCCCAAGGAGTATTTCAAGCAGGTGACTTTTGCTGGCAACCACGAGTCGGTCATCTTGGGGATAGCTCAGGGAACCATTCCCGTTGGTGTAACCTGGGATACCGGGATCAGCATTGCCACCAAGAAGGGGCAGATCAAAGGCATAGAGGACTTTGAGGTCATCTGGAGATCGGATCCCATTCCTTCCTCTCCCTGGGCCTACCGTAAAGATCTGCCAGAGGATCTCAAGGAGGCCTTGCGCACGGCCTATCTGGAGTACGAAAACACGCCGGAGGGTCGGAAATGGCTGGAGGCTCGTGGGCTGAAGGGCTTTGAGCCGGCTAGCGACGCAGATTACGATCCCTTCCGCAAGGTCAACGATGCTCTTAAGAAACCTGAGTGCCAACTCTAGGAGACTTCCCCCCCTGCCAGCAGAGCTTAAGCGCAGGGAGCTGAGCACGGTTGTGCTGTATGGGGGGGTTTTTCTTGCTCTCTTGCTGACGGCGGAGCCTGCCGGGATCTCGCCAGGAAAGTTGTTAGCTGGCTTGGGGAGGAGTGCGGCCTTCTTGGCTCGCTTCTTTCCTCCCAGCTTTTACTTCTTGCCCAACTTCCTTTACTCCCTGTTGCAAACCCTGATGATGGCCCTCTGGGGCACCTTCCTGGCCACTTTTCTCACGGTTCCCTTGGCCTTCCTGGGATCCAGAAATGTCATGCGTTCCCCTGCGGTTTACCTGCTTGTGCGCGGGCTCATGGATGTCCTCAGGGGGCTCAATGAACTGGTCTTGGCATTGGTTTTTGTGGCCGCAATTGGCCTAGGACCCTTGCCAGGGATCCTAGCTTTGACCCTGCACACGGCGGGTGTGGCAGGCAAGCTCCTCTCAGAGGCCATCGAGACAGTAGATATGAAGCAGGTGGAGGCGGTAGAGGCTACAGGTTCCCACCCTCTCCTGGTTATCGCCTATGGCTTCTGGCCGCAAGTGGCTCCTGCCTTTTACTCCAGCACTCTCTACCTTTTTGAGGTTAACGTGCGCTCGGCAACGGTCTTGGGCTTGGTGGGGGCAGGGGGCATTGGGTTTGATTTGATGCAGACCATACGAGCCTTTCGCTTTCAAGATGCGGCCACGGTCGTTCTCCTGATTCTGCTGGCTGTGTTTACAATTGACAAAGTTTCGGCGCGGATCCGCCAGACCCTGATTTAGGAGGCTGGGATGCAGCCCCTAGAGATGCTAGAGCTGTTGCAGGAGGCCCCCGAGAAGGAGGTGCTGGCTTTGGCGCGGGAGGTCAGGCCTGCTCTGGGATCCAGCCAAAAGCTCAGGGAAGGGGCAGGGCTGCTGGCGCTCCCCTTTGAGGACTCCCGCACGGGGACGCCCTTCTACGTGGGAGAAGTGCTGGTCTACGAGGTCTGGCTGCGCTTTCCAAAAAAGGGAGTAGAAGGATACGGGATGGTGCTGGGGGAAAAGCCGCGTCTGGCGCGCGCCCTGGCCTACCTAGACGCCGCTCTGCAGGCGGGAATTGCTGTGGAGAAGATCCAGGCTTTGGCGCTAGCGGCTCAGAAGGATCTTCAAGAAGAAGACGAGCGCCTCTGGCGCAAGGTAGCTGCAACTCGCCTGGAGGTGGAGACTCTGTGAGCCTGGGGATGTCCAAAGCCTACGGCCCCACACCGGGACTGGCAGAAAAGCAAAGCCAGCAGGTCTTCCGGGCGTTGGTTAGGGCGTTGAGCTACCCTGGCCGTCTGGAGAGCTTTCCCGCTCGCTCCCTTCGCCAAGCCTTTCGCCTCATTGGGCTGACGCTGGTGGACGGCAATGTAGGGGTTTGGGCGCCAAGCTGGCTGCTGTTGGATTTGCGTGGGCAGGATCCCCGGCCTGTGGCTTTGGAGGCTGCTGACTTTGTCTTTGCCGAGCAGCTGGAGAGTTTGCCCGCTGGCCCAGACAGCCTTTTGGCTCTCAAAAGAGGCACCCACCTTGAGCCTGAAGCGGGAGCGACCCTTATCCTGGGGGCCCCCTTGGGCCGGGGATCCCCTGTGTTGCTCAGAGGGCCCGGCATAGCTGGGGAGATCCAGTTGGCTGTAGGCTTGCCCTCTCTGTTTTGGCAGCTGCGCTCCCAGATCCTGGCCTACCCGCTGGGAGTGGACATCCTGTTAACTGACGGCCCCCAAGTGGTAGGCTTACCCCGAAGCGTGGAGGTGGGTGGATGGGCTATGTCGTAGCGCGGGGCAGCCAAGAGGCCATTCTCAATGCCGAGGCCCTTTTTCGCGAGCTGTTGTCAGCGGCAGAAGCCAAAAGCAGGCGAGGCCGGACAAAGCAGCTGGCTGGGCTGCCCTATCTCCTGGATCATGTGATGGCAGAGGCGGGGCTGTGGGCTCCGGAGCTGGCGGCCACTGCCCTTGTGCAGACAGGGGGGGACCTCTACGAGGCCCTGCTGCTTCTGAGAGCACACCGGACTACTCTCCCCCGCCTAGGGAAAGCCCAGCTGCAGAAAAAGGAAGATCTCCTGCTGGTGCGTCGGCTTTCCTCGGCTTTCAAGAGCATTCCCGGCGGCCAGGTCTTGGGGCCCACCCTAGACTACAGCCTGCGTCTTTTGGGCTTTTCTGAAAGCCCCCCGCTAGAGCCGGCGGCCGTGGCTGCTGCCCAGCACTATCCTTCTGTGCGCAGCTGGCTGAGGGAGCAAGGTCTGCTGGAAGAAGATCCCACGGCAGAGCAGCAAGCCAGTAGCCCTGCTCCAGGGGAAGAGATTCCCGACTTGACGCGGCAGCCACTGCTGTTTCCAGCGCCGCGGGCCCACCGCCTGCAAGCTTTGGCCAGGGGGGATACGGGGGGACTTCTGGCTCTGGCCTACAGCGCCATGCGCGCCTACAACGTCCACACCCACCCAACGGTTGCCGAGTTGGGCGTGGGCTATCTCGAGGTACGCGCCTTTCATCCTGTGCGGGGGGGAAGCTTTCGCCTGGGGCGGATCCGCCTGGTCTTTACTGAGGTGGTGGGACACGGAGAAAAAGGATACCGCTTGGGCTTTGCCGCTAGCCTGGGTTGGAACGAGGGGCGGGCCATCGCTGGCGCCATGCTGGATTTGGAAATGGATCGCCCCAGCCATCCGGCTCGCAGCGAGGAGTTTGTCCTGGTGCATACGGATCCCGTGGAGGCCTCCGGCTTTGCCCTCCACTACAAGCTACCCCACTACGTAACCTTTCTCAGCAACTGGATGAGCCACTTCCAAAAGGAGGCCTCCCTTGAAACCCAAGCATAGCTATGCCTACCTGGATCCGGAGGCCAAGCGAGAAATTCGGCGCAAGGTTCTCAAGGCCCTGGCCATACCGGGCCATCAAGTTCCCTTTGCTAGCCGGGAAATGCCGCTGGCTCGCGGCTGGGGCACAGGGGGATTGCAGCTTACGCTCAGCCTGGTGGGGCCGCAGGACGTGGTGAAGGTCATTGACCAGGGGGCCGATGACTCTGTCAATGCCGCCAACTTGCGCCGCTTCATTGCCCAGGTCAGCGGCGCTCGAACAACCACCGACACGCTGGAGGCCACCCTCATCCAAAGCCGCCACCGCATCCCCGAGGAGCGGCTCCAAGAAGGTCAAATCCTAATCCTGCAAGTTCCCATCCCTGAGCCTCTGCGCTATGTGGAGCCCTCTGACGCCAGGGCGCGGGAGCTACATGCTCTGGGCGACTATAGCCTGCTGTGGGTGGATCTTTTTGAGGAGCACCTACGCCACGGCCAGAGCCGCAAGGGAGCGGCCTACCCAGTTCTGGTCCATGGGCGCTATGGGATGGATCCCAGCCCTCTGCCCCGCTGGGATCTGCCCAAGCTGCATCTGGCAGCCCATATCACCCTCTTTGGGGCCGGGCGGGAGAAGCGGCTCTATGCCGTCCCTCCCTACACCCGGGTGGAGCCCTTGGCCTTTGTGGATCGGCCCTTCCAGCCGGAGCCCATTTTGGGATCCTGCCGTCGCAGCGGTTGCCGCCACGTCTTCCTCAACGCCATTCCCCAAGAAGATGGCAGCTTGGCCTATGAAATCTCCGACCAGGGCTATATGGAAAAGCTGCTGGCCGGGAAAACGAGCGGTCCTCTATTTGTGGAGAAAGAGCATGGCTGAGGAGACCCCTCTTCTGGAGCTGGTCAAGGTTTGCAAAGCCTACGGGGATCGCTGGGCGCTTAAGAACGTCAGCCTCAAGCTCTATCCCCAAGAGGTGCTGGGGGTGGTGGGAGCTTCCGGCAGTGGCAAGACTACTCTTCTGAAGATCCTTTACCTTCAGGAGACAGCCCAGGGGGAGTATCGGCTAAACGTGCCGGGTTGGGAGGGACGTAACCTGCTGTTGCTCTCTCGCTACGAGCAGCCTGCGGCGCGGCACTACCTGGCCATGGTCTATCAGGATGCCGCCCAGGCCCTGCGCATGGGCTTTGCGGCCCTGACTAATGTTGCGGAGCCCCTTGTCCTTAGAGGAGAACGGCGGTTTGGAGTGCTGGCAGCGGAGGCGCAGGAGGCTTTGGAGCAAGCCGATTTTCCTTTAGAGCGAGCCGGGGATCCCCCAGCTTCTCTTTCGGGAGGAGAGCGCCAGCGGGTACAGATTGCCAAAGCTTTAGTCCAAAAGCCTCTGGCTGTTCTTTTGGACGAGCCCACCACCGGTTTGGATTTGCTGGTGCAGGCCACCTTTCTGGATACTCTGCGCCGCCTCAAGCGGCAGTTGGGGATGAGCCTCATCCTAGTAAGCCACGATCTCTCGGTCGTGAGGGCTGTGGCGGATCGAATTGTGGTGTTGTACCAGGGGGAGGTAGTGGAGGAGGGATTGGCCGACCAAGTGCTGGAGGATCCTCGCCACCCCTTTACCCAGGATCTGGTTGCCGCAAGACTTTAGGAAGGGCAAGGTGTTGCAGGTCGTTAACTTAGAAAAGCGGTTCTTTCTTCACCGACTGGGGCGAGAGGTTCTGGCCTTCCAGCAGGTGAGCTTTTCCCTGCAAGCCGGAGAGTTTTTGCTGCTGGAGGGCCCCAACGGCTCTGGCAAGTCTTCTCTACTGCGAACCCTCTACCGCAGCTATTGGCCTACGGCAGGACAAGCCCTCCTGCAGACCCCTCTGGGAACGGTGGATCTGGCCCGCTTAGGGGATCGCGAGGTGTTAGCAATCCGCCGCGAGCGCATCGGCTACGTCAGCCAGTTTCTGGATCCCAGGCCCCGCACCACGGCCTTGGAGCTGGTTGCGGAGCCCTTGCTGTGGCAGGGAGTAGCGGAAAACCAAGCGCGACATCGAGCAGCAGAGCTGCTCCTGGAGCTGGGTCTGAAGCCAGAGTTGCTGGAGACTTTTCCAACCAGCTTCTCGGGGGGCGAGAAACAGAAAGTCAACTTGGCTCGCTCTCTCATCCACCCCTATCCGCTGCTGCTTCTGGACGAGCCCACCGCCAGCTTGGATACTGCAGCCAAGTTGGCCTTGCGAGAACGCCTACGAGCCTTGAAGCAGCAGGGAACAGCTATCATTGGCGTTTTTCACTCCTTAGACGATGTGTCGGGTTTGGTTGACAAAACCTATTCCCTGGAGGTGAGGGCAAATGTGGCTAGCAGGGCCTAAGCTAGTTCTCCCCGATGGTGTCCTCCCGGTGGGATCCCTGCGGCTGGAGGGGGAGCGGATTGCCGAGATTCGGCAGGGGCAAGTGGGGGAAGGGATCCCTTTGCGAGGACTTACCCTGGTGCCCGGCGTAGTCGACCTCCATACCGATAGCCTGGAGCCCGAGCTGGAGCCGCGCCCAGGGGTACAGCTGGCGGTGGACATGGCCTTGGGGATTTGGGAAAACCGAGCTTTGGCGGC
>NZ_JANSHG010000086.1:0-10824 GCF_047461555.1 Synechococcus sp. WC101 | reverse complement strand
TTGTCCCATCTGCTACTCCCCTCTCGAGTCGGCAGAATAGAGAGAGGTCGTTCTCAAAAGCCGCTTGTCCTCTCCCCGTGAGCCAAGCTCTTGGGAGGAAGTGGCAGAGGTCTCGATGGTTTTCCCAAGGGAGCCGGAACAGTGCGCATTGGCCAGGGCTATGACATCCACCGCCTCGTCGAGGGGCGCCCCCTGATCCTAGGTGGGATCCGGATCCCTTACGAAAAAGGGCTGTTGGGCCACAGCGACGCCGACGTGCTCACCCACGCCATCATGGACGCTCTCCTGGGGGCCGCCGCCCTGCGGGACATCGGCTACTACTTTCCCCCCGAAGACGAGCGCTGGAAGGGGGCAGACAGCATTCTCCTCTTGCAGCAGGTGGTGCAACTGGTAGGCCAAGAGGGCTGGCGCATTGCCAATGTCGATAGCGTCGTGGTAGCGGAGCAGCCTAAGCTCAAGCCCCACATCCCCGCCATACAGGCCCGCCTGGCCGAGGCCATGCAACTATCGCCCAAACAAGTAGGCGTGAAGGCCACCACCAACGAAAAACTGGGCCCCGTCGGCCAGGGAGAAGCCATGGCCGCCTTTGCCGTCGTCCTGTTGCTGGAACGCTGAGCCGCCGCTTTCTGGGAAGCACCTGGTCATCGCGCTGCCCAAGCTGCCAAACTGGCAAGCAACCGCTTCAAAAGTTTGCCCCAATTGCCGTGCAACCCCCTGCTGCCTCGATTGGGAGAGGGGCTGGGGGTGAGGGGCGCTGGCGGGCCCTTTCAAACTTGCTCGGATACTCAGCCAAGGAAATGGCAGGCCAAAACACCACCTCAACAGAGCAGCTCAAGAGAAGCCTTTTTGTTCCCCTATTCCTAGGGATCCTCCTCCTCTGGCTTGGCGCCTGTGCTGCTCCCGCCCGCCCGCCCCATCTCATTGCCACCGTTACCTCGGATCCCAAAACCTTCAACACCTATCTGGCCACCGAGAGCTCCAGCCGCGACGCCATCGCCTACCTAGAGGCGGGCCTGGTCACCCTCGATGAAGATACCCTCCTGCCCAAGCCGGAGCTGGCGGAAGGCTGGGAAGTGTCTGAGGACGGCTTGCGCTATGTCTTTACTTTGCGGGAGGGGCTGCGCTGGTCGGACGGGGAGCCCCTGACGGCGGCAGATGTGGACTTTACCTTCAACCGCATCATCTTCGACGAGCGGATCCCGACCTCGGCGCGGGATGTGTTGCGCATCGGCGAGGCGGGGGCGCTGCCCCAGGTGCGGGCCTTGGACGAGCGGCGGGTTGAGTTTGTCCTGCCGGAGCCCTTCGCCCCCTTCCTGTTGCAGGCCGGATCCCCTCTCTTGCCCAAGCACATTCTGGAGCCCACCGTGGAGCAGGTGGACGGCCAGGGCAACCCCCTCTTTTTGCAGACCTGGGGAGTTGACACGCCGGTGCAGGAATTGGTGGGGGCCGGCCCCTACGTCTTGCAGGAATATACCCCCGGCCAGCGGCTGGTGTACCGCCCCAACCCCTACTACTGGAAAGGGGAAGGGATCCCGCGCATCGAGCGGGTCATCCTGCGCATCGTGGACTCGGAAGATACGGCCCTGTTGCAGTTTCGCTCCGGCGAGACCGACGTGTTTTCGGTGCGGGGCAGAGACTTTCAGCTCCTGAAGCGGGAAGAAAAGCGGGATCAGTTCACGATTTACAATCTCGGCCCCACCCTCAACAACAATTTCTTTGCCTTCAACCTCAGCCGGGCCCGCAACCCCCAAACCGGACGGCCCTTTGTGGATCCCGTCAAAAGCCGCTGGTTCAACGATTTGAACTTCCGCCGGGCGGTGGCCCACGCCCTAAACCGCCAGTTTTACGTCGAGAGCGTCCTGCAGGGGTTGGGCGAGATCCAGCACTCGGTCTTCTCCCCCGCCAGCCCCTTCTACCTCAGCCCAGCAGAGGGCCTGCCCACCTACGACTACGATCCCGAGAAGGCGCGGCAACTGCTCTTGGCTGCCGGCTATACCTACGACGCCGAAGGCCACCTGCGGGATCCCGACGGCAACCGCGTCCGCTTCAGCCTGATCACCAACGCCGGCAACAACCAGCGGGAGGCCACCGGCGCCTTGATCAAGGCCGACCTGGCGCGGATCGGCATCACCGTGGACTTCACCCCCATCGCCTTCAACACGGTGGTGCAGCGCACCGACAGCCGCGACTGGGAAACCTTGTTGCTGGGCTTTGGCGGCGGCGGCACCGAGCCCAACAACGGCTCCAACATCTGGCGCAGCGATGGCCGCCTGCACCTGTTTAACCTGGGGGATCTGCCCGGCAACCCCGCCGAAGGGGTGGAGGTGAGCGATTGGGAGCGGGAGATCGACCGCATTTTTATCGCAGGGGTGCGGGAGCTGGACTTTGAAAAGCGCAAGGCCCTCTACGACCGCTTTCAAGTGATCATCCAGGAACAACTGCCCCAGATCGGCACCTTCAATCCCCTGGTGCTCTCGGCCCTGCGCAACCGCCTGCAAGGGGTGGATCCCCGCCCCATCCTCGGCCCTCTCTGGAACCTGGATCAGCTCTCCATCCAGGACGTGCTGCAGGAGCGGTAGCCTACCTCACCGTCAGCTCCACCTCCCCCGTGCTTCTAAGGACGTTGATCCCCACCCCTCTTGCCTGGAGATACAGGCCGATGTCCAGGGATCCCCGCCCCACCTGAATGTTCTCAAGAGTTACATGAGGCAGCCATAGGGGCAGGGTGGGCTGAGTCAGGTGCACCCGCTGGGCCAGCCCGTCGATCTCCAGCCCCAGGCAGGCCTGCAGCAGCAAGAACACGCTGGCTGCCGCCCAAGACTGGGGCAGACAGGCCACGGGGTAAAGGGTGGGGCCCTCCCGCTGGCGCCGGCGAAAGCCACAGAACAGCTCCGGCAGCCGCCGCAGCTCCAGAAACTGGCTGGCATCGAACAAGGCCGTCAACACCTGGGCCGCTTCCGCCTTGTAGCCATAGCGGGAGAGCCCGGCTGCAATGAGGGCGTTGTCGTGGGGCCAGATGGAGCCGTTGTGGTAAGACATGGGGTTGTAGCGCCCTTCCCCTTCCGCCAGCGTGCGGATCCCCCAGCCGCTAAAAAAAGCCGGCTCCACAAGTTGGCGGGCAATGCGCTCGGCATGCTGCGGGTGGGCGATCCCGGAAAACAGGCAGTGGCCCATGTTGGAGCTGCGCACGCGGCAGGGCTGCTTGCGCCCGTCCAGAGCCAGGACATACCCCCCCAGCTCCTCGCACCAAAACTGCTCCCAAAACCGCTGCTGCAGCTTTTCTGCTTGCTGTCGCAGCTGGGCTGCCTGCGCCTGCCGCCCCAACAGCTCCGCCATCTCCGCCGCCAACCGCTTGGCCTCGTAGGCGTAGCCCTGCACCTCGCACAGGGCAATGGGCGGCTCCGCCAGGGATCCGTCGGCATGGAAGATGGCGTCTTCCGAATCTTTCCAGCCTTGGTTGCGCAGGCCCCGCCGCGCCTTGCCGGCATACTCCAAAAAGCCGTCGCCGTCGGGATCCCCGTAGGTGTCCATCCAGCTCAGGGCTGCCTCGATATTCGGCCACAACTGCCGCAACAGCTCGAGATCGCCGCTGCGGCGCACATAGCGCCCTGCTAGCACCACAAACAGCGGCGTTGAGTCGATGCTGCCGAAATAATTGCCAAAGGGGATCTCGCGCGTCTTGGCCATCTCGCTGTAGCGCTGCTCGTGCAAGATCTTGCCCGGCTCGGCATCGCGGCTGGGATCTACCTCCTGGGCCTGGTGGGCTGCCAGGTACAGCAGCACTCCCCGCGCCAAATCGGGAAACCACCAAAGGGTGGCCAAGGCAGTGATTAGCGCGTCGCGGCCAAAGACTGTGGCAAACCAAGGTACGCCAGCGTGGGGATAGAGCCCATAGGGAGTGCGGGCCAGCATCATCACCAGGTCGTCCCGCGAGGCGTTGAGCCACTCGTTAAACTGAGCGTTGCCAGTGTCGATGCGGTGGGCCAAAGCTCTTAGCGCCGCCCGATGCTCCCGCTCCGCCTGCAGGGCCTCCTGGTAGCTCAAGAGCGGGATCTCCTCGCCGCCATAGCTGCAGACTACCCGCACCTCCAAATCCCGCTCCTCCTGGGGCGCCAGCGGCACCCACCACTGCGCCAGCTTTTCCGAGACCACCTCCGGCGCAGGAGAAAACAAGATCCGGGTTTGCCGCTCCACCCCGTCCAGGCCGCGGTAGCGCAAAGTTACCCCTTCTGAGCTCACCTGGGGTGGCAGCACTTGTCCCCGCTGCGAGCGCCGGATGCCGCGAATCTCAAACATATCGGCAAAATCGGCCTCAAAGCGCAGGGTCAGCGGCACCCGAAACGGCTCCGAGCCGTAGTTGTGGATGCGAATCCGCTCGTAGGCCACGTTGTTCCACAAAAAAGTAGTCCGCAGAACATGCAGGGTATCTTGACCGATAAACTGCCCCTTCGAGGTGGTGAACTCGGGGTTGGTCAGATCCACCGCCAGAATATCCTTGTCTTCTCGCACCTCCGAGCTAAGCAACAAAAACTGCTTCCCCTGCAAATCCAAGACCAGCCGCGACAAAAAGCGGGTATCATCCCGAAACAGGCCGTGATCCCGGATGCCGAGGGGGCGCATGTTGCCCAGCCGGTCAAAGATGGCAAAGCAGTTGTCCTGCTTGAGGACGTGGGGACGCGCCTCCACCAGCGAAGCGCTGGCGCGGATGTAGTACTGATCCTGAATCTGAATAATGTCTTCGGCCATCTCGGTCTTCCCAATATCTGGCCCAAATAAGGCGAAAAAGCGGTTCCCAAACAGCACCAGCTTCCACTGGGCAGGGTTGGCATCTGTTAAGCCACCTTTTTCGAGATCTCCTGCCGCTCGTTCACCAGTTGCCGGTAGAGGGCCTCATATTCCGACACCATCCTCTCGACGCTAAACCGCTCCTCAAACACCTGCCGCACCCCGGCTCGGTCAAGGGATCCCACCTTTTCGATTGCCTCTACGGCCTCTTCCACCGAATCGACAATAAAGCCGGAGCGGCTGTCCGCCATCACCTCAGGCACCGAGCCAAAGCGGGTGGCGATCACCGGCGTGCCGCAGGCCATCGCTTCGATCATCACCAGCCCAAAAGGCTCCGGCCAGCGGATGGGAAACAGCACCGCATAGGCCTTGCCCAAGAACTCGCTTTTCTCCTGTTCGGTGATTTCCCCCACGATCTCCACATTGGGGTGGCGGCTGGCCAAAGGCTTAATTTCCAACTCGTAGTACTGGCGATCCACCGCGTCGATCTTGATAGCAGCCTTCAGCGGCATCCCTGCCCGCGCGGCAATTGCAATGGCCGTGTCCAGCCCTTTTTCCGGCGAAACCCGACCCAGAAAGGCCAGGTAATCCCCCTTTTCTGGATAGAAACGGTGGAGATCCAGGGGCAAACCATGGTAGACCGTCCCCACCCAGCGCGCCTGGGGCAGGGGCCGCCGCTGGGCATTGGAGATGGAGACCACCGGAATGTCCTGAAACTCAGTGTAGAGAGGCTGCAGCTCCGGGATGTCCAGTCGCCCGTGTAGGGTGGCCAAAAAAGAGACTTGAGGATGGCGGCGGGCCAGGGCGTAGGGATAGTAGTCGATGTGGCCGTGGATGATGTCGAACTCGTCGGCCATCTGAAAGGCCTTCTCCACCATCAGGATGTGGGGCGCCACCGTGTCGATGGCCGTGGGATCCAAGCGCAGAGCCCGCTCCCGAAAGGGGATCAGGCGGGCTTGGGTTTGGGAGTCGCCGCTGGCAAATAGAGTCACCTCGTGCCCGCGCCGCACCAGCTCTTCGGTTAGCCAAGAGACCACCCGCTCCGTGCCGCCGTAGAGCTTGGGGGGCACGCTCTCGTGCAACGGGGCAATCTGAGCAATGCGCATCGTTATCCTCCGAACTAAAAACTTGGCAGCCGTTCGGGGCTGTTGGCTGCGCCGAGCTGAAAGGCGCTTTCCGGGCGCTGATCCCGGCAGCACAGTTGTTTGACAGTCGGTCGCAGATTTTCTTGCTGCTAACAACCCCTTGGCTAAAGCAGGATAAAAACAGGATCCAGTCAGAGCCAGGTTTAGCCTCTATGCTAGCCGGCTGAGCCTGCTACAGGGGCTGGCAAGAAAACACCCCAATTCCCGAATCTGGCCGAACTTTTCCGGGATCCCTGGAGGGAGAAACGTCGGCGGCGCCTCTTGCAAACCCTAGCTTACCCCCGTGCCGGAGCCCAGCAGCCTCCTCAACTTGCAGACCTTGAACACCTGCTGCCCGGCAAGCATTTCAAAAACAACCTCGGCTCCCCAGACAGCCAAGGAACTGTCTCCGCTGGTTAGGTGGGCCTAGGCGTTGGGGTGGGCGAAGGGCTGGGACGAGGGGAAGGGCTGGGCGAAGGCGACACAGAGGGAAAAGGATTGGGCGTGCCGGTCGGGGTTGGTGTTGGGGTGGGTGAAGGCGGCGGCAGTACCCGCAAAGGGGCTTTGGCCGAGGCAATGCGGCCTTGAGTGTCTGCTACCATGGCCGTAACCTCGTAATCTCCAGGAGGGACAGAGGCCGGAATGGTGATGGGAAGGGTGCCGATGCAGGTTCTGCTGTTGACCTGACAGCCGGCGGCAGCGGCAGTGAAATCAAACGTGAGGGTGAGAGGGTTTTGTCGGATTTCCACCCGGAAGCTGATGCCGCTGCCCAAACCCGCAGGAGTTGTTACAGCCACCAAGACATTGAAGGGAACCGTCTGTCGCGCGTCCGTCAGTGCCACCACGGCAATCGAAGGTGGCTCCGCCGAGAAGGAAGCGGTGGGGGAAGGGCTGGGGAACGGATTCAAGAGTGGGGTGGGGGTCGGGGTGAGCAGAGGCGTCGGGACGGGAGTAGGCGTCGGACTGGGGACGAGAAAAGGCGTGGGCGTCGGTGCCACAACCGTTACTGGCACAGGCGTAATGGTGACCGAGGGCTGTTCGCGGGCATCTTCTTGGCAGGCCACCAGTGACAACGACACAAAAGCGGCTACACTCGCTCTCATTGCGGAGAACATCCAGCTCTGGCGAAACCTAGGGGGCTGCTGTTTCATGGGCTTTGGCTCCTCATAACACAAGCTTTGGGGTTTTGTTGGGAGAACTGAGTCTCGGCAGCGTTCAACTCAAAACCCACACAGCCCTGCTCCCTCAACTGCGAAAGCAGAGTCTCGCGGGTGCTCCTAACACTATAGATAGAGCCTCAATTTTTTGTAAACACTACGGGTGACATCTACCGCATGGGATCCGCCTCGGCGGTGAGATCTCAAGGGCGCTCAGGTTAGACTGGTAAGTGCCACAGCAAGAGGGGATCCATGGCAGCGAAGGCGGGAGCAGAACCATCTTCAGCGCAAGCAGGGCTGCAAGAGCGACCTGCTGAATTCTGGAACAGCCAGGAAGGGCCCAAAGAGGCCTGCGGGGTGTTTGGCATTCTGGCTCCCGGCGAGGAGGTGGCCAAGCTGACCTATTTTGGGCTGTTTGCCCTGCAGCATCGAGGCCAGGAATCGGCGGGCATCGCCACCTTTGAGGGGGCCTTTTGCCGAGTGCACAAGGCGATGGGGTTGGTTTCCCAAGTTTTTGACCCGGTAAATCTGGGCCAACTGAGCGGCGACTTGGCGGTGGGCCACACCCGCTACTCCACCACCGGCTCCAGCCGCGCCGCCAACGCTCAGCCGATCATTGTGGAAACCCGCCTGGGGCCGCTGGCTTTGGCCCACAATGGCAATTTGGTCAACGCCGAAGAGCTGCGGCAAGAGCTGGAAGCTGCCGACCGCCACCTCACCGGCAGCACCGACTCGGAGTGTATTGCCCACGCCATTGCCCAGGCGGTCAATCAGGGCCAAGGCTGGGTGGAAGCCACCTGTCAGGCTCTGCGCCGCTGCCGCGGGGCCTTTAGCCTGGTCATCGGCACGCCAGAAGGGCTGATCGGGGCACGGGATCCCTATGGGGTGCGCCCTCTCGTGTTGGGGCTTTTGAGCAGCAACCCCGCTAAGCAGGAGCTGCTGCAGCCGCAGATGCTGGGGATCCTCTGCAGCGACGGCAAGCCCAACCACCCCGAAGCCCAGCCGCTGCACTACGTGTTGGCTTCGGAAACCTGTGCGTTGGATATCATCGGGGCGGAGTATCTGCGCCAGGTGGAGCCGGGAGAGCTGGTGTGGATCAGCCGGCAAGGGTTGCAATCGGTGCGCTGGGCCGAGGCCACCCCCAAGCTCTGCATCTTCGAGATGATCTACTTTGCCCGCCCCGACAGTTGCATGCACGGGGAGAGCCTCTACTCCTACCGGGTGCGGCTGGGGGAACAACTGGCCAAGGAAGCGCCGGCAGAGGCCGACTGGGTGATCTCGGTGCCCGATTCTGGCACGCCGGCAGCCATCGGCTATGCCCGCCAGGCAGGGATCCCCTACACGGAGGGGCTGATCAAAAACCGCTATGTGGGCCGCACCTTCATTCAGCCTACCCAGTCGATGCGGGAGCGGGGCATTCGCATGAAGCTCAACCCCCTGGAAGACGTGCTGCGGGGGCAGCGGATTGTGATCGTGGACGACTCGATTGTGCGGGGCACCACCAGCCAAAAGATCGTCAAGGCCCTGCGCCAGGCGGGGGCCACCCAAGTCCACATGCGCATCTCCAGCCCTCCGGTTACCCATCCCTGCTTCTACGGCATCGACACCGACAGCCAAGATCAGCTTATTGCCGCCAAGTACTCGGTGGCAGAAATTGCCGAGAAAATCGGGGTAGACTCTTTGGCCTACTTGAGCTGGGAAGGCATGCTGGCCGCTACGGGCCGGGATCCCAATTCCTTCTGCTCCGCTTGCTTTACCGGCCACTACCCCATCCCCATCCCGGAGGGGCTGAAGCGCTTCAAGCTGGCTTTGGAAACGGCAGCCAGCCGCAAAGACCGCTAGGAGCCTGGGGGGAGAGGAGGGTTCGCCGCAGTTTGCATTTGAATGCCTGCAATCGCCATGACTTTATGCCTGCGCCAGCTAGGGGATCCCATCCTGACTCAAGTGGCTGAGCCGGTCGCCGAGTTTGGGACGCCGGCTTTGCAAAACCTAATTGAAGAGATGCTCGCCACTTTGAAAGAGGCCCAAGGGGTGGGCTTGGCGGCCCCTCAGGTGGGATTCCCCCTCCAGGTCATCATCGTAGCCTCCCGTCCCAACCCTCGCTATCCTGATGCACCCCAGATGGAGCCGCTGGTCATGGTTAACCCCCGCCCCCTAGCTTGCAGCGAGGAGCAGGTGCTGGGGTGGGAAGGGTGCTTGAGCGTGCCCAACTGCCGCGGCCTGGTGGCCCGTTCCCGCGAGGTGGAGGTGGAGTACCACACCCCTGAGGGATCCCGGCAGCGGGTGGTCTGGCGGGATTTTCCGGCGCGCATCTTCCAGCACGAATACGATCACCTCAGGGGCCGATTGTTCCTAGATCGGCAGCCGCAGCAACTGCTCTCTGAGGCCGACTACCAAGCCCAGATTTTGGCCCAGCCCCCTGCCTGAGGATCCCAACATGCCCTACCTGGTCATCTACGACGGCCTGTGCAACCTCTGCGCCAGTGGAGTCCAGCTCTTGGAGCGCCTGGATCGCGGCCAGCAGTTTCGCTACGCCCCCATGCAGGATGGAGCTACCCTGGCCCAGTGGGGGATCCCGCCAGAGCAGATGGAATTGGGGATGATCCTGATCGACCTGGAGCAGCCGCAGCGCCGCTGGCAGGGCTCCGCCGCCGTCGAACAAATTGCCGCCCTCTTGCCCAGCGGATCCCTGTGGCTGGCCCTCTACCACAACCTTCCCGGCCTCAAGCTTTTGGGAGACTGGAGCTATGCCCAGATCCGGGATCACCGCTACGAGTGGTTTGGCCGCCGTGACACCCTTTATCTACCGGCTGTCTGTGAGCGCTGCCGGGATCCCTTGGCAGAAAAGGACTGAAGCTCTTTTTCTGTAAACTGCAATACTTATCTGCCTGGCCCAAGGGATCCCTTTGCCAAGTTTGAATTCCTATCCTCAAAGCTGGCACGTTTGAAAGGTTGAAGTTGAACATATTAGCATATCGAAATATTAGTATATCGAAGAATACCTTCCCGGTGAGAACTCCCCAAGTCTGACCTTGTCTTTATCCAGGGCCAAAGTAAAAATAGAAACGAAGTTAGCCGACAGGGAGTGGGCTGTGGCTACAACTGGATATGGAAAGACTAAAGCTGAAGGAGTTGCCGGCAGTTCAGGAGCCGTTCAGCTAGTCCTTAGGAGTGGCCATCCTTATGGGGGAAACGGGACTGTTGGAAGCTTTGGTGAAAAAAGCAGAAAGATTCTTCTACAGACAACGCAGCAGCATCTGGATTGGCAGGTGCAGTTTGCAGTTTGGAAGACCTTACTAAGCTCTGGCATACCTCAACTGGTGCAAGTAGCAAAAACCTATCAAGTTCCCCTGCGTCCGGTTGGAGACATCCGAGAACGATATAGAGCCGGCGAGCGGGACTTTCGCTGGGCAGATCTGAGGAGGGCCAACCTCAGCGGGCTAAACCTAAGGGGGGTGGACTTAAGCGGGGCCAGCTTGAGTCGAGCGAGACTGGGCCAGGTCAATCTAAGCCACGCCAGCCTGGTTGGAGCCAACCTCAGTCAGGCAGACCTCAGTGGTGCAGACTTGAGGGGAGCCGACTTAAGCGGAGCCAACTTGATGGGGGCCAATCTCATTGGGGCCAACCTGCGGGGAGCCAATCTAGCAGACGCCAACTTGAAGTGGGTCGTCATTTCCCGCGAAACGCAAATTGACCGCAAGTGGCAACTGATCTGGGAAATTGTCAACGGCCACGCCCAGGGGAAAAATCTAGCTCAG
>NZ_JANSHG010000085.1:0-10987 GCF_047461555.1 Synechococcus sp. WC101 | reverse complement strand
CCTCTCAGGTTTAGCGAGGGAAAACCACCTGGGCCCGCAACTCGCCGGCAGGATTGGCTTGCGTATGGATGTTGAGGTAGTAGGCCCCGGCCAAGAAGCTGGAGACCTGCTCAACAGATAGGGTACGGGCGGTTCGGTTTAAAGTGACCACAGCACTGCCGCTGGCGGAGCTGGGCACCGCTACCGGCGGTACTTCGGCAGCAGGAGATAGGGTCAAGGTAGCCGTAGAGACTACAGCTCCCGGCGCAGGGGTCGCCGAGTTGCTGCTCCCGCAGCCGCTGAGAAACAAGTCAGCAGCTAGGCAGACGCCCCAAAAAGTTTTGAAGACAAAACGAGGCCGCAAGGCCGAATCCAGCAAAAGCGTCAACAATATGGAAAAAGCTCCTCGGTCGGAGAACAAGCCACCTCAAGTACGGAGCAGGCCGAGCTTCGGATTCACCCTCGGAGAACAAGGTCGCGATTGCCTGAGGAGTTGCCCCTGTTTCTCCGCGATCTTCTTCTCGAGGGGCTTCCCAAGAGGTCGAAGCAGCCCGACTGCCGACTCAGGAGGGGTGGAGGGCCGGAGATGGCCAAGCTCCAAAGCTCTCCCTCGCCAAACTTTCCCAGGCCAGGTTCGCCGATCTGTGGGTTTAATTGAACCGGGCTCGCCGGCGCAAGTTCAGTAAAATTGTCGCGATATCGGTCATCAAGACCTTCGTTGGGGCAGTCGTTCTTATGGCGAGGACAGGGGAGGGGAAAGGCAGCAGCTTAGCTCGAGAAAGGTCTCGGGATCCGGTGCGTCGTCAGCGCCGCTTCACTCAGGCTGCCTCCCCTTCTCGCCACTTGCTGCCTGCTCCGGCTGCCGAGGGATCCCTCTTGGCTTCCCGCCCCCAACCGCTGCGCCTCTCTCGCCAAAGAGCCATTGCCCGGATGCGCCAACGAGCTGCCCAGCCTCGCCGCCTGAGGCGGTCTCCGGCCCTGTTGGAGGTGTTGCTGCGAGGCCTGGGCCTCAGCCTGATGTTGGGCCTGACGATGGCTGGCCTATCGCAACTGCTGCAATCGACCACTCCTGCCCGGCCAGAACAGGATGCGATGCAGGAGCTCCCCTCCACCTTGCCCACAGACCTGTTAAGAGGACAGGAAATCCCCGCTTTGCAGGAGCGCTTGGCTGCTCTGGCCGATCAGCCGGGCCTGACAGCAGGAGCCCTGTTCTGGGAGGTGGAAAGCGGCGCCTTTGCCGGGGTGAGGCCGGATCAGGTTTTTCCTGCCGCCAGCGTCATCAAGATCCCGATTCTCCTGGCTTTTTTGCAGGCAGTGGAAACGGGTCAGGTGCGGCTGGACGAGAGGCTGACTTTGAGAGAAGACCTCAGGGGCGGGGGAGCTGGCGTATTGCAGACCCGTCCCCTCGGATCCCGGGTCTCTGCTCTGGAGGCAGCTACCCTCATGAGCACCATCAGCGACAACTTCGCCGCCAACCTCATCATCGATCGCCTCGGCGGTCGGGAAGCCCTCAACCAAAAGTTTCGCCAGTGGGGGCTGCAGCACACGCAAATTTCCTGGTGGCTGCCGGATTTGGAGGGCACCAACACCAGCAGCCCGCGCGACATGGTCTGGCTGCTCAGCCAGGTGGAGCAGGGGCGAATGCTCAGCCGCCGCAGCCGCGACCGCTTTTTGGACATCCTCTGGCGCACGCAGCGGCCCTCCTATTTTCGCCCCAACTTGGGCCAAGAGGTGCGCATTGCCCACAAGACGGGAACTCTCAGGTCGGTGGTGGGAGATGCCGGCATACTCGATTTGCCCAACGGGCGACGCTACGTGGCAGCAGTGTGGGTAAAGCGGGAAACTCCCAACGATCCCAAAGCCGAAGAGCTAATCGCCAAACTCTCCCAGGCTGCCTATGAGTTTTGGTCTGCCGAAGGCGAGCCCACCGCTTCGGCTGCTGCCGATAGCCCGTAGCCCTAGGGGATCGCCCATCCCGGCAGAGCAGCAGCGTCAAAATTAAAAAGTTGGATCTTAAAAAGTTGGATCAGCCAACATCCAAGCCAGAACGGTGAGGTTATGGCCGAGACTCTTCCCCCTTCCCAAGCTCCTCCAGCAGGGGATCCCCTTATCAAACTGGATCAATTTCTCAAGCTGACGGGAGTTGTGCCCACCGGCGGGCAGGCCAAGCAGCTCATCCAGGCGGGGCAGGTGCGGGTCAACGGCGAGGTGGAAACCCGGCGAGGGCGCAAGTTACGCCTGGGGGATGAGGTGGCAGTAGCGGGCCAAGTTTGGCAGGTGGGCTGGGATGGGAAGAGGATCCAGAGCTCTGCCACAGGGGGAGGTCGGGTCTGCCTCTAGTCAGTCAGGGTTTTGCTGAGAAAAACTGTTCGCGTCAGCGGGACGGCGTCCTTACGTTTCAGGGATGCTCAAGAACCACAAGTTGGTAGGCAGCATTGCTGACTGTGGGTTCTATGAGTTTCGGCGACAGCTAGAGTACAAGTGCAAGCTCTAGAGCTGTCAGTTGGTTGTGGTGAACAGGTTCTTCCCTTCCAGCCAACTGTGTTCAAGGCCTACGGCCCGCTGCCGCGAACGACGGGAAGTTACGCCTGTGAAGACTCCTCTGCCCCCCTACATCCCCCCGTATACGGGGGGACTAAGGGGGGGTTGGGCAACCAACGAGGTATGGGTCGTGGAAGTAGAAAGGAAGCAACGACGCTGGACAAAAGTTCGTTTTTGTTTAGCGTTGTGTAAGTCTTGCGGAGCGGCAAGGTCAAGTAGCCGAGCCCTTGCTCCCCAACTGCAACCAACTCCACAACCGCTGACCTAAGCTGGGAACAGTTTTCTTTTCTTTTTCTCGCTGTGCCTGCGTCCCCTCAGCCTCCTGTGCAGCAGGATTTTCCTCCCTTGCCCCCGCCACCTCCCCGCTCTCCGGCTCTAAGGGTGGTGGAGACAGCTTTCTTAGCCAGCACTGCTGCTTTGATCTGGATCTTGAGCTACACGCCGCTGGCCCCGTTTATGCGTCTGTTTTTCCCCATTCCGGTGGCGCTGGCGGTGATGCGCTGGGATCCCCGCACCGGGGCGATGGCGCTGGCGGTCTCTGCTCTGTTGCTGACGGTGCTGATGGGGCCCACGCGCAGCATTCTCTACGTCATTCCCTACGGCCTGCTGGGCTACTGGTGTGCCCGCCTATGGCGGCGGCGCCTTTCCTGGTATGTCTCGGTGGCCAGCGGCGCTGCCCTCAGCGCTTTCGGCCTCGTTTTCCAGTTGCTGCTCTCCTCGCTGTTGGTGGGGGAAAACCTCTGGACTTACGTCACCATCCAACTCACCGGCTTGACCAACTGGCTGCTGGATGTGTCTCTGGCCAGGCTGGGCGTGTACTGGGTGGCAGAACCCTGGATGGTTCAGGTGGTGGTGGCAGGGTTTATCGCCTTTAACTCCCTGGTCTACGTCTTCACGGTGCATTTGGTGGCAGCTCTGGTGATGGAGCATTTCCGCTGTCCGCTGCCGCCGCCGCCGAAGTGGGTGCAATTTTTGCTGGATTAGCAGCCGCCTATACCTCTAAGGTGACTACCGCCATGGGATAAACTTGTAGACCCTACCCCCATAGCTTCTACCCCTGTTCCTGATGAACCCACTGCCCCCTCCTGCCTACCCCTACCAGTTCCGCGCCCTGGGCTTGATCAAGGGATCCCTAAAATCGATCCCGCAGACTTATGCTCAGGCGACGCTGGTTGCCGCCGATGGCGTAGAGTATCCGGCCACCCCTGGCCGCGCGGAGCTGCTGCGCCCTTTCACCTATTGCATCGAGAGCGGCCACACCTACTGGTACTACGTGCAGCCGCAGCCGCGGTCGGGCGGCACTTTGGGCCTGAGCGTTATCCGCATCCTGGCCTTGCCGGAGGAGGAGCAAGATCCAGATCTGGACGAGCCCTTTCTGCCTGCCCCCGAGGATGTAGAGGAGGGCTTTAACATTCGCGGCATCGTCGAGCCCCACGACGGCTTCATCTGGGTGACGGTGCGGCGCAAGCCCCAGGGGAACAAGCAATTCCCCCCCCTGCAGCTGCGTCTGGAAGGGTTCTTGCCGGGGGCCGTCGCCGGCGAGTTTTGGGATCTGTTGGCGGAGCGGGAGGGTCATAAGCTGCTGCTGGTGGATGGCAGCCGCCTCTTGACAGCGGTGGCCTAACTGCCTAAAACTAACCCAACCTGCTACCCCAGATCCCCAACTGATGGTGTCTGCTGCCGGCTTGTCCCAACGGGTTGCTCGTCTCTCTCCTTCCGCAACGCTGTCGATTTCGGCTCTGGCCAAGGCCATGCGGGCAGAGGGTCTGGATGTCTGTATCCTGAGCGCTGGCGAGCCGGACTTCGACACCCCTGAGCACATTCGGGCTGCCGCCATCCGCGCCCTGGAAGAGGGCAAAACCCGCTACGGCCCCACTGCCGGGATCCCCACCCTGCGCCAGGCGGTGGCAGACAAATTGCGCCGAGAAAACGGCTTGGACTACAGCCCCGACCAGATCCTGATTAGCAACGGCGGCAAGCAAACCCTGTTTAACCTGGCCATGGTGCTGCTGGATCCAGGGGATGAGGTCATCCTGCCTGTCCCCTACTGGGTCAGCTATCCCGAAATGGTGGCTCTGGCAGGCGCTCAAGTGGTGCGGGTTCAGACCCAAGAGGCCCAGGGCTTCAAGCTCACTGCCGACCAGCTACGTCAGGCCCTCACCCCCCGCAGCAAGTTGCTCATTCTTAACTCGCCAGCCAACCCCACCGGCGCTGTCTATCACCGGCACGAGCTGGAGGCGCTGGCGGAGGTGATCCTCTCAGTTCCCCATCTCTACGTGGTCTGCGACGAGATCTACGAGAAGCTCGTCTACGGCGAAGCTCGCCACCTCAGCCTGGGATCCCTCTCTCCAGAGCTGCTGCCGCGCACTATCCTCAGCAGCGGCTTTGCCAAAGCTTATGCCATGACCGGCTGGCGCATCGGTTACTTGGCAGGGCCAAAGCCCATCGTCGAGGCGGCCATCAGCCTGCAAAGCCACAGCACCTCCAACGTCTGCACCTTCGCCCAATACGGTGCCCTAGAGGCCCTCACCAGCCCCCTTTCAGCGCCAGCGGTAGAAAAGATGCGCCAAGAGTTCTGGCGGCGGCGGGATCTGATGCTGGAGGGGATCCGCACCCTGCCAAAGGTAAGCTGTCCGGAGCCAGAGGGCGCATTTTACATCTTTCTCAACATCAGCCAGACCGGCTTGAGCTCGGTGGAGTTCTGCCAACGGCTGCTCAAAGAGCACCATGTGGCTGCCGTGCCAGGGGTGGCCTTCGGAGCCGATCACTGTATTCGCCTCTCCTACGCCGCCGACCGCGTCACCCTGGAAAAAGGTCTGGAGCGACTGCACCGCTTTCTCTCCTCCCTCTAAGGCGGGAAACTGGATGCTGCCAGCGCCCTGGTTGACCTAGAGGAGCTTCTTGACGATGAAGGAAGTAGACCTGGCCAAAGCCATCCAGCAGCGGCGCACTTTTGCCATCATCTCCCACCCCGATGCTGGAAAGACCACCCTTACGGAAAAGCTGTTGCTGTACGGAGGAGCCATTCAGGAGGCTGGAGCCGTGAAGGCCCGCCGCGCTCAAAAGCGGGTTACCTCCGACTGGATGGAACTGGAAAGACAGCGGGGTATCTCCATCACCTCGACGGTGCTCCAATTTGACTATCGCAACTTTCGCCTCAACCTCCTCGATACCCCCGGCCACCAGGACTTTAGCGAAGACACCTACCGAACCCTGGCGGCAGTGGACAACGCCGTGATGCTAGAAGATGCCGGCAAAGGGCTAGAACCCCAAACCCGCAAGTTGTTTGAAGTCTGTCAAATGCGGCGGCTGCCGATTTTTACCTTCATCAACAAGATGGATCGCCCCAGCCGGGATCCCCTCGAGCTCATGGACGAAATCGAGAGCGAGCTGGGCCTTAAGCCCTATCCTGTTACCTGGCCCATTGGCTCAGGGGAGCGCTTCACAGCTCTGTTTGACCGACGCACTCACGAGTTTCACTTCTTTGAGCGAGTCTCCGGGGGACGGCTACGAGTCAAAGATACAGTTATTAAACTCGGGGATCCCCAAGTGGAAGACCTAATCGAAAAAGATCTCTACTACCGATTTAAGGAAGAATTGGAGATCCTGGATGGCCTTATGCCCAGTTTGGATCTCAAACAGGTTCATGCTGGGAAACAAACTCCTGTCTTTTTCGGCAGCGCCATGACCAATTTTGGGGTGGAGCTGTTTCTCAATGCGTTTTTGGAGTACTCCCTGCCGCCAATGCCCCACGAAAGTACGGCTGGGCTGATTTCTCCAGAGTATCCTGAGTTCACAGGCTTTGTCTTTAAGCTGCAGGCCAATATGGATCCCCGCCACCGGGATCGCATTGCTTTTGTGCGCATCTGCTCCGGCAAGTTCGAGAAAGACATGGTGGTCAACCATGCCCGCCTCAACCGCCCAATCCGCCTATCCTACCCACAGAAATTGTTTGCTCAAGAGCGCATCTCCATTGACGAAGCTTACCCTGGGGATGTCATTGGCCTAAACAACCCTGGCCTCTTTACAATTGGGGATACGCTCTACACTGGCCCAAAGCTGCGCTACGCCGGGATCCCAAGCTTTTCCCCGGAGCTTTTTGCCTATCTCAAAAATCCCAACCCCTCCAAATTTAAACAGTTTCAGAAAGGGGTGTCAGAGCTGCGGGAAGAAGGGGCGGTGCAAATTATGTACTCCCTTGACGAATCCAAACGGGATCCAATCGTGGCCGCGGTGGGCCAGCTGCAGTTCGAGGTGCTGCAGTACCGCCTGGAACATGAATACAACGTTGAAACCCGCCTGGAGATGCTGCCCTACACGCTGGCTCGCTGGGTAGAAAACGGCTGGGAAGTCCTCCAGAATTTCCCCAGCCTGTTTAACACCCTCATTGTCAAAGACATTCAAGATAGGCCGGTTCTCCTCTTTAAAAACGAGTGGACCTTGCAGCAATTTATCAGCAGCAACCCCAAAATTAAGCTGAGCAAAATTGCTCCCATCGCGGATCTTGGCCCCGAATCCAAGGACGGCTCCTAAGGCCACTCAGAGCAACCTTCTCCGGGAACCTGCAAGTTCCGCTACCTGACCAAAGCTTTGCTGCTGTCTGGGATCGGGGTTGACATCTTCTTGCTCCCTGGCAATCTCGTTTTTGTAGATCCCAGCAATTTCTTTTTCTTCTTTTTTGGGTCATGCTTGCCAGGTCTTATTTCCAAGGCAAACCCATGGCAGTCGATAAACCGCTTTGCGACCGCTCGTTGTGGGGGCTGGATCCGCAGGCTATTTTTTTGAATCACGGCTCCTACGGCGCGACCCCGAAAACGGTGCTGCAGGCCCAGCGAGCCTGGCAAGAGCGCCTAGAGGCCCAGCCGGTACAGTTTATGGGGGAAGAGCTGCCGCGGGCTTTGCGGGCGGCGGCGGCAGAGCTGGCCCAGTTTGTTGGGGCTGAGCCTGAAAACCTTGTGTTTGTGGAAAATGCCACCGGCGGCGTCAATGCCGTGCTGCGCTCGCTGTCGTTTCGGCCAGGGGATCAGATCGCCTACACCAGCCACAGCTATGGGGCCGTCCGCCAGGCGTTGCGCTATGTCTGTGAACGCTGGGGGGCGGTGCTGGCGGAAGCCCAGGTTCCCTTTCCGATTGCGGGGCCGGAGCAGGTTTTGGCGGCGTTTGCGGCCATTCTCACCCCCCAGACTCGGCTGGCGGTGCTGGATCACCTCACCTCGCCCACGGCTCTGGTCTACCCCTTGGCGGAGCTGATTGGCCTCTGTCGAGAGCGCGGGATCCCAGTCTTGGTGGACGGGGCCCATGCGCCGGGGGTTCTCCCGTTGGAGTTGGAAAGCTTAGGAGCCGATTGGTACACCGGCAACGCCCACAAGTGGCTGTTTGCCCCCAAGGGCTGTGCCTTCCTGTGGGTGGCCCCCCACCGCCAGGCCCAAACCCATCCCCTGGCCATCTCCCACGGCTACGGGCAAGGATTCACAGCCGAGTTCGACTGGGTGGGCACCCGCGATCCCAGCGCCTGGCTGGCCATCTCGGCAGCCCTGGCCTTTATCCAGGAGCTGGGGGTGGAGAGGCTGCGCCAGCACAACCACACGCTGCTGCTGCAGGCGCGGCAGGTGCTCTTGGAACAATTGGAAGGGATCCCACCTGCCCCGGAGCGGATGCTGGGCTTTATGGCCACCCTGCCCCTGCCACCCTTCTGGCAACAGTGGATCCCGGAGCTGCCTTTGGCGGAGCGGGCCTGCCGCCTGCACGACTACCTCTGGCAGGTGCACCGCATCGAGGTTCCCATCCTTCCCTTTGCCGGGCAGCTTTGGGTGCGCATCTCGGCCCAGGTCTACAACCACCTGGCTGAGTACGAACAGTTGGCGCTAGCCTTGCAGCGGCTGCCGGAGTGATGTGCGCCCTCACCCCCAACCCCTCTCCCTCCGGGAGAGGGGAGATGGAACGGTCTCGCCACCCCCGTCTTGGGTTTGGGTTGCCGGGAAAGTTCGGCTAGAGTCAGATCAGTAGCTGCGTTCACTTCTTGCTCGGATCCTCATGCTCTCTCTGGCTGCCACGCAAGCCCATCTAGGCCCGATCGATCTGGATCGCCTGCTCACGCCTGAGATCCAGCGGCCAGCCCGCTACCTGGGGAAAGAGTTCGGCGCCGCCCACCGCCCCTGGGAGTCGGGGCGGGTGCGGTGGGTGCTGAGCTACCCGGAGCTGTACGAGGTGGGGGCCTCCAACCTGGGCCACCTCATCCTCTACAACATCCTTAACGCCCAGCCAGACCAGTTGTGCGACCGCACCTACCTGCCGGGACCGGATCTGGCGGCCCGGATGCGGCAGTTGCAGATCCCGCTGTTTGCCGTAGAATCGCGCCGCCCCTTGCGCGCTTTCCACATCATCGGCTTCAGCCTGGCCTACGAGCTGGGGGGCACCAACATCTTAGAGATGCTGGATCTGGCCGGGATCCCCCTCAAATGGTGGGAGCGCCAGCCCTTTACCCCGCAAGAGTGTCCCCTGATCTTTGCCGGCGGGCCCACCGCCACCTCCAACCCAGAGCCCTTTGCCGACTTTTTCGATTTCTTTGTCTTCGGGGATGGGGAAGAGGTGCTGCCGGAGATCGGCCAGGTGCTGGCTCAATCTCTAGCCAAGCCCCGCCGCGAGGTGCTCTTGGAGCTGGCCCAGGTGCCGGGGGTGTATGTGCCCCAGTTTTACGAGGGGATCCCGCCCCGCCCCATCGTGCCCGGCGTGCCGGAGCGCATCCGCCGCCGCGTGGCCCTGCCCCAACCGCAGTACTCCATTGGCCTAGTACCGCTGGTGGCAACCGTCCACGACCGCCTGGTCATGGAAGTGCGGCGCGGCTGTACCCGCGGCTGTCGCTTTTGCCAACCCGGCATGCTCACCCGCCCGGCTCGCGATGTGGATCCGCAAGCGGTGGTGGAGGCGGTGGTGCAGGGCCTGCGCAAAACCGGCTACAGCGAATTTTCCCTTTCTTCCCTCAGTTGCTCCGACTACCTCTCCCTGCCGGCGGTGGGGGCCGAGCTGCACAACCGCCTGCTGGGGGAGCACGTCGCCCTCTCGCTGCCCAGCCAGCGGGTGGATCGCTTCGATGAGCAAATTGCCGCCATCATGAAGGGATCCCGCCGCTCGGGGCTGACCTTTGCCCCAGAAGCCGGCACGCAACGGCTGCGGGACATCATCAACAAGGGTCTTAGCGATGTTGACCTCATTCGCGGCATTCGCACCGCCGTCCAGGAGGGCTGGGACAAGATCAAGCTCTATTTCATGATCGGCCTGCCGGGAGAGACTGACGCCGATGTCATTGGGATTGCCCGCACGGTTGAGATGCTGCAGCGAGAATGTGCGGCCTTGGGTCACAAGAAGGTGGAGTTTACCCTCACGGTCTCCAACTTTGTCCCCAAGCCCCACACCCCCTTCCAGTGGCACCGGGTGGACTACGCCGACGTGCAGCGCAAGCAGGCCTTGCTGCAAAAGGAGCTGCGGCGGCTGCGGGGGGTCAAAGCCCACTTCACCGACATCCGCTTCAGCATCCTGGAAGACTTTATTGGCAAGGGGGATCGCTCCCTGGGCCGCATGATCGAGCAGGCCTGGCGGGCCGGCGCCGGCCTGGACGCCTGGTGGGAAAACATCGACGCCGCCTATGCCGCCTGGGTCAAGGCCTACTGCGGCGAAGCGGTGGATCCCAGCGCCGATCCGGTTGCCCTCTGCGCCCATCTCCCCATGCGCGAATTGGGCCTGGAGGATCCCTTGCCCTGGGATCACATCGATACCGGCATCGACAAAAAATGGCTGCAGAAAGACTACCGCCGCGCCCTGGAAGCCATCACGGTGGAAGACTGCTCCTTTGAGAAGTGCTCCGCCTGCGGCATCTGCGGCCCCGGCTTTGGCCACAACATCGTCATCCCGCCCCCGCCCGTCCCACCCCTGCAAAGCCGGCCCACCCCCACCCCAGATCCCCTGGAGCCGCAGCCGCCCGCCCAGCGCTTCCGCATCACCTACGGCAAAACTGGGGATCTGCGCTGGCTGGGCCACCTGGATCTGATGCGGCTGTGGGAACGGGCCTGTCGGCGAGCGGGGCTGCCTCTGGCCTTTAGCGGCGGTTACCACCCCATGCCCCGCCTGGCTAACGCCAACGCCCTGCCCATCGGCCAGGAAGGCTATGGGGAGATCCTCGATCTGGAACTCCTGGCCCGCCCCGGGGCTCCCTTTACCCCGGAGGAGCTGCGCGCCCTGCTGGCCGAGCAACTGCCCCCCGAAATTCCCATCCAGGCCATTCAAGAGATCGGCCTGCGGGATCCCTCGGCTACCGAAGCGGTTTACGCCGCCGAATATCAACTCAGCGTGAGCTGCGAGTTGCCCGAAGCCGACTGGCCGACCTGGGTTACCCAGATCCTGGATGCGCGGGAAATTTGGATTGAAAAATCCACCAAATCCGGCAAACCCTGTCGCTTCAACGCTCGCCCCC
>NZ_JANSHG010000084.1:0-11005 GCF_047461555.1 Synechococcus sp. WC101 | reverse complement strand
TAGAACCCTACAGCGGGCCGGTGTTGCGCGCCTTCCCTCTCCAGACTTCCCGCGAGGTGGTGCGGGCCGCCCTGGGATCCCCCAGCCAGCAGGGGCGAGGCGCTCGGCCCAACACCGTCTACGACCTGTACCGCTTGGGCAGCATGAACTTGAGCCTCACCTACGACGAATCCAGCCTGGCGCTGCAACAAATCGAGGCCACCGTCGCCGACGACGTGCCCGCCCCGCAGGCGGAAGGGCTGTTGGAAGACATGCTGCAGGCCCCCTTGCCCCCCCAGTTGCAGCGAGAACTGCAGGCGGTGCGGGAAAACCGTTCTGAGCGCGTCCAGTTCCGCGTCGGCCCCTGGTCTGGCGTGGTCGAGCGCACCCCCCAGGGCCACCTCTACATGGCCGTTTGGGATCCCCCGCCCACCGTCCCCGTTGCCCAGCCCCGCCCAGCCCCCAGAGCCACTCCAGCCGCCGCCGGCCCTCGTCCCGGCCAGACCCTGCAGGAGCTGCTGCGCCGCGCGCGCGAATTGCGGGGAGATTGAGCCATGTCTGCTTCTGAAGACAAGAATTCCCTACGGGGCACCGTCGCTCGCTTCTTCAAGACCCTGGCGAGGCCCTTTCCGGTCGGGCCTACGGCCCTCCTCAAGCCTGCCGAGCCCCCTCCCCCCAAACGCCCGGTGCGCCTGCAGATCACCTGCCCAGGAGAGCCTCCCCAGGTGTTTGTCCTGCAGGGATCCGACATTCTTGGTCGCAGCCAGACGGTGGCCACCATCCGCATCCCCGCCCCTGCGGTGAGCCATCTGCACGCCCGCATTCGCCCGCGTCCGGGCTGGCGTCTGCCTGGCTTGGGGTGGCGGATCCCTCTGCATCCCCTCCTCTACTGGCTGGGGTGGAACGCTGGTCGCTACCAACTGGAAGATCAAGACTCCACCAACGGCGTCTTTCGCCTCAAGCCCTTTGGCGGCGCCGAGCGGGTGCGGCGGGTGATCCTGCGCCACGGCCAGCGACTCAGCCTTGGCCCGCCCCGGGATCCGGAGAGCGTGGTTATTCAGGTGTTGGATCCACCGCCGCCGCAGGTGTACGGGGTGCGCGGCTGCCTGATCCTGATGGCGCTCTTGGGGCTGGGGGCGAGGCTTTGGATCGGCCATGAGTGGAGCAAGTTCTCAGTAGAACCGCCGCTGGCCGCCGATCGCAACCCCCTGATCGTCCTGGCCGGGGATCGGCAAACCGAGCTGCGCCGCCACCAGGGGGATCTCTACCGGGAGCTGCCCAACCTGGAAGCCTTTGGCCCGATTCTGCCCAAAGTGGTGGTGGCCGCCGAAGATCACCGCTTCTACTCCCACTTCGGGGTCGATCTGCTGGGCATTGCCCGCGCCTTTTGGGTCAACCTGCGCTCCGGGGAGGTGCAGCAGGGGGGCAGCTCCATCAGCCAACAACTGGCTCGCACCGTCTTGCGCGACTACACCGGCTCAGGCAACACCTTTGGCCGCAAGCTGCGGGAGGCCGTCGCCGCCCTCAAGCTGGAACGGCGCTACAGCAAAGACGAAATCCTCACCCTCTACCTCAACAACGTCTACCTGGGCAACGGCCTCTACGGCTTTGAGACCGCCGCCCAGTTCTACTTCGGGATCCCCAGCCGCCAGCTCAGCCTTTCCGAAGCCGCCACCCTGGCCGCCATTCTGCCCGCCCCCAACGCCTTCAACCCCGTCGCCAACTACGAGGCCGCCGTGCGGGGCCGGGATCGGGTGTTGGATCGCCTCAGCGAGCTCAAAGTTTTCCCGGAAGAGGAGATTCGGCGGGCCCGGCGCAGCCGCCTCACCCTCAACCCCAACCTGCGCTCCCAGACCTCGACAGTTGCCCCCTACTTCTACAGCACCGTCTTCCAGGAGCTGCGGCAGCTTTTGGGGCAAGATCTCTCGGCAGAGGGCAACTTCGTCATCGAGACGACGCTGCATTTGCCCTACCAGCGGCTGGCGGAGCAGGCCCTGGCCCAAACGGTGCGCGAGGTGGGATCCCGCCTGGGCTTCAACCAAGGCGCCTTGGTCAGCCTCGACAGCCGCAACGGCGAGATCCTAGCTCTCGTGGGCGGGATCGACTACACCGCCAGCCCCTTTAACCGTGCCACCCAAGCCCAACGGCAGCCCGGATCCACCTTCAAAGTCTTCGCCTATGCCGCTGCCCTCAGCGAGGGGATCCCGCTGTCGCAGGTGCTCTCCTGTGAGCCGCTTACTTGGGGCAACCTCACCTTTCAGGGCTGCCGCTCGGGAAGTGCCCCCATGGACTTGGCCCGCGGCCTGATCCTCTCCGAAAACGTGATCGCCCTGCGGCTGGCCCAACAGGTAGGGCTGGAGCGGGTGGTGGCCATGGCGCGGCAAATGGGCATCCAATCCCCCTTACAGCCCTATCCTTCCCTGGTTCTCGGCACGATGGAGGTGAACCTGCTGGAGCTGACCGCGGCCTTTGCCCCTTTGGCCAATCGCGGCCTTTGGTCTAGGCCCCACACCATCCGCCGCATCCTGGATAGCAGCGATTGCGCCAACCCCGACGACTTTCGCACCTGCCGCGAGATCTACCCCGGTCGCGAGGATCCCCGCTCGCAGCGGCTGGTTTTGTCGGAGAGCGTCGCCCAGCAGATGACCGCCGTATTGCAAGGGGTGATCCGCTCCGGCACCGGCACCGCCGCCCGCCTTGGGATCGGGGAGGCCGGCAAAACGGGCACCACCACCGCCAACAGGGATCTGCTCTTTGTCGGCTACACGCCCAATCCGCCTCTGGTAACCGGCATTTGGCTGGGCAACGACGACGCCAGCCCCACCCGCGGCAGCAGCAGCATCGCCGCCCAAACTTGGAGAAACTACATGAGCCAAGTCATTCAATAGGCGACCTTGGCAAACAAGTTCTAACAACTTGACAGAAAACCTCTCCCCCTTCTCCAGGGGGAAGTGCCCGGTGGGAGCGTTGCAAGCTGTCGCGAAACCGTCTGTCACATCTCCTCCCCCGAAGGAAACGGGCTTAGGGGCGGCAGGGCTGCGGCCCGGCAGCGTTGCGAAACGCTTGGGAGGTTTTTCAGTCGAGTGATAGCTACACTTAGCCGGCCAGAAAATGAACTGCAGCCAACTGGGCGATGGGATGATTTTAAGATGGGAGTGACTTGGTCATCACTGAATGAAAGCCTTGGGATCCCTGGCTTTGCCTGTTGGAGCGAAGCTGTATGACTGTCCCTCTGATTCAAAACCCTGAGGTTCTAGAAAGCCGCCTTAAGGAGATTCCTGCCCAACCTGGTGTCTATTTGATGCGGGATGCCACCGACCAGATTCTCTATGTGGGCAAATCCAAAAAGTTGCGATCTCGCGTGCGATCCTATTTTCGCTTTACCGGCGACCTGTCTCCTCGTATTCAGCGCATGGTAGTTCAGGTTTGCGAGATCGAGTTTATCGTCACTGATAACGAAAGCGAAGCTCTAGCCCTGGAAGACAATCTCATTAAAACCTATCAGCCGCCCTACAATGTTCTCCTCAAAGAGGATAAAAAATACCCCTATTTGTGCATTACGTGGTCAGAGCCTTACCCGCAGATTTACATTACCCGCCACCGCCGTCTCAACCAAAATCAAGATAAGTACTACGGGCCCTATACCGATGTGGGCCTGCTGCGTTACACCCTCGGTCTGGTAAAGCGCATTTTTCCCTTGCGCCAGCGCCCCAAGCCGCTTTACAAGGACCGCCCCTGTTTGAACTATGACATCGGGCGTTGCCCTGGTGTCTGTCAGGGCTTGATTAGCCCGGAAGCGTATCGCAAGACCGTTGCTCAAGTGGCGATGATCTTCCAAGGCCAGACGGACGAGCTTATCCGTGAGTTGAAGGAGAAAATGGCCCAGGCAGCGCAGCAAGAAAACTATGAGGCGGCGGCGCGCTATCGGGATCAAATCCGCGGCCTAGAGCAACTGGGCCAATCCCAGAAGGTCTCTTTGCCCAACTCTACCGCCAGCCGCGATGCCATAGCTTTGGCCATGAACGACTCGCGGGCTTGCATCCAGTTGTTTCAGGTGCGGGCGGGCAAGTTGGTGGGACGGCTAGGGTTTGTGGCCGAAAACCGCGGCGACGACCCGGCTCTTATTTTGCAGCGGGTTTTGCAGGAACATTACCAATATTGCGACCCGGTGGAAATTCCCTCCGAGATTTTGACCCAGTATGAGTTGCCGGATCGCGATTTTTTGGAATCTTGGCTGAGCCAGAAAAAGGGGCGCAAGGTCAGCCTCCTTGCCCCGCAGCGGCAGAGCAAAGCCGAGCTAATCGAACTGGTGGAGCGGAACGCCCAGCTAGAGCTAGCCCGCAGCCAGCGCCTGGCGGAGCGGGAGGCAGCAGCGCTGGAGCGCTTGGCGGAAGTTTTGGATCTGCCAGAGCCGCCCCGTCGCCTAGAAGCCTACGACATCTCCCACATCCAGGGATCCGACGCTGTGGGCAGCCAGGTGGTGTTTATCGATGGCCTGCCGGCCAAGCAACACTACCGCCGCTACAGGATTCGCAACCCCCAGGTGCGGCCTGGCCACTCCGACGACTTTGCCAGCCATGCCGAGGTGGCGCGGCGTCGCTTCAGCAAGATGACTTCCGAGGATCAGCCGGACTTGGTGCTCATCGACGGGGGCAAGGGGCAACTGGCAGCAGTGATGGCCGTCTTGGCAGAGCTGGGGCTGGATCACCTGCCGGTCTTTGCCCTGGCCAAGCGGGAAGAGGAGATCTTTCGGCCTGGGGATCCTGAGCCGCTGCGGCTGCCGCCCCAGGATCCGGCCCGCCTGCTGTTGCAGCGTCTGCGGGATGAGGCCCACCGCTTTGCCCTTGCCTACCATCGCCAGCAGCGGAAACTACGCCAACAGGCTTCGGTTCTGGAGGAGATCCCTGGTCTAGGCAAGCAGCGGCAAAAGCTGCTCATGGAGGCGTTTCGCTCCCTTGCCCGCATCCAGATGGCTACTGAGGAGCAGTTGGCCCAAGTACCTGGCATTGGCCCCAAGCTGGCCCGCCAGATCTACCGCTACTTCCATCCAGAAGCCGAAACAGAGTTGCCAGCAACAGCGGAGTAGCCGACCCGCCTGTGGGCAAGCCGAACGACCTGAGCTGGCCTATCATCGTGGAGTCCGCCATTCTCGGCCAAGGGGGCCAAGTGAAGGTAGCGCTGTTGCAACTTAACTATACCGTTGGCGATCTCAGCGGCAATGCCGAGCGCATCCGTGCGGCGGTCGAGGCGGCAGCAGCCAAGGGGGCAGAGCTGGCGATTACTTCTGAGCTGGCCTTGTTGGGGTACCCGCCCCGGGACCTGCTGCTCTACCCTGCTCTAGTCGAGAGGGCAGGCCAAGTCTTGCAGCAGTTGGCTGACCGGCTGCGGGATAGCATTCCGGTGGTGGTGGGATCCGTGCAGCCCAACCCGCTGCCGGAGGGGCGACCCCTCTACAACGCCGCGGCCTGGCTGGAAGGGGGGCAGATCCGCCACTGGTTCCAGAAGTCGCTCCTGCCCACCTACGATGTCTTCGACGAAGACCGCTACTTTGAGCCGGGATCCCCGCCCCAGCCCATTGAGTACCGTAGCCGCCGAGTGGGCTTCACCATCTGTGAAGACATCTGGAACGACCGCGACTTTTGGCAACACCGCCGCTACCACCGGGATCCGGTGGAAGAGATGGCCCGCTGGGGCGCCGATGTGCTGATCAACCTGTCGGCCTCTCCCTTTAGCCTGGGCAAGCAGAAATTGCGGGTGGAGATGCTGGGATCCCTGGCCCGCAAGCACGCCCTGCCCATCCTCTATGTCAACCAGGTGGGGGGCAACGACGACCTCATTTTCGACGGGGCCAGTTGCGCCCTAGACTGCCGGGGCCGGGTGGTGGCCCAAGCCGCTGCCTTTCAGCCGGACTGCCTGATTGTGGATGTGGAGGCACTGGTTCATCCTCCTAAGGAAGGCCCGGAAGTTCAGGGATCCCGCTGGCCAGCGGAGCCGGAAGCGGAGCTCTACGAGGCGCTGGTTTTGGGCACCCGCGACTACGTCAGCAAATGTGGCTTTCGCGAGGTGTTGCTGGGCCTGTCGGGAGGGATTGACTCGGCTGTTACTGCCGTCATTGCCGCCGACGCCTTGGGGCCAGAGCGGGTGCTGGGGGTGCTCATGCCCTCTCCCTATTCCAGTCCCGGCAGCCTGACGGACGCCTACCAACTGGCGCAAAACCTGGGGATCCCGACCCTGAAGCTGCCCATCCAGTCAATTATGGAGAGCTACCAGCACCTGCTGGATGAGCCCTTTGCCGGCCTGCCCCCCGACATCGCGGAGGAGAACCTGCAATCGCGCATTCGCGGCACCCTGCTCATGGCCCTCTCCAATAAGTTTGGCCGGCTGCTCTTGAGTACGGGCAACAAGTCGGAGCTGGCGGTGGGCTACTGCACCATCTACGGGGATATGTCCGGCGGCTTGGCGGTGATCTCCGATGTGCCCAAAACCTGGGTCTACCGCCTGGCCCGCTGGATCAACCGCCACCAAGAGCGGATCCCTCTTCCCATCCTCACCAAGCCCCCCTCGGCAGAGCTGCGGCCCGGCCAGAAAGATAGCGACAGCCTGCCCCCCTATGACGTGCTGGATGCCATCCTGCAGCGGCACATCGAGCAGCACCAATCCGCTGCCGAGCTGGTGGCCCAAGGGTTTGATCCCGACACTGTTCAGCAGGTGCTGCACCTGGTGCAGAGTGCCGAGTTCAAGCGCCACCAGGCTCCCCCTGGCCTGCGCGTGACCGATCGCGCCTTTGGCACCGGCTGGCGCATGCCCATTGCCAAACGCCAGGAAGGGATCAGTTGACCTTCACCCCCGGTCCCTCTCCCAGAGGGAGAGGAGGGTTGGGAGAGCGCAACCGGTTTCGCTTTTCCTGCAAGGATTGGGGTAGGGGTGCGGGTATGTTTTCTGTGAATGAGGGCCTGCCGGCCGGCAGACCCCAGAACAAAGCTTTTCCTCAACTCAACAAAAAACAGAGAGAGCAGGGCTTTCAAGCTTGCCTCTCTGCTCACAGGGATCCCAGAATCTCGCGTTTACCGCTTCGGGAGCGACTCCATAGCGCGGCAAGCTGAGTTTTCTAGATCAGGCCCAGCCAGGAGGCGACGCCTTGGCCCGTCACCGCTTCGATGATAATGGCCAACACAAAGCCGATCATGGCCGCGCGGCCGTTGAGACGCTCGGCATATTCGTTAAAGCCAAACTTGGGCTCAGACAAGTTGGGGTTGGACATGGAAACCTCCAGTTAGGGCTTGGGAAGGGCTACAAGAGGAGCACCTGCCCTTCAGTATAGTTTGCATTTCTTCACATCGCAACACCAGCCGCTTCCGACGGCAGCAGGGGAGTGGCAGCCTTGGGGGCTGGGCTTTGCCCTAACGCAGGGGCGGCACCAGCGTCCAGAAGATTCCCACCTGCAGGGAAGCCACAGGGATCCCCGTTACAAAAATTCGGAAATCGCAGCCTTCTCACGGACTAGGGTAATCTGAAGGGCAGGTCAATGGAGAGAACCTCTATGGCGATTCAGCGTGGTGCCAAAGTCCGGGTGTTGCGGAAAGAATCCTACTGGTATCGGGATGTGGGAACGGTTGCGGCGGTGGATACCAGCGGCATTCTCTACCCGGTGATCGTCCGCTTCGACAAGATCAACTACTACAACATCAACACCAACAACTTCCGCGAAGATGAGCTGGAAGTGGTGGAGGAGCCCAAGCCCAAAGCCAAAGCTTCCAGCTAAGGCTGCCCCTGCCAACTCAACCAAGCTCTTTGGCTTCCTCTTCCTGTGCCCGAGCTGCCGGAAGTTGAAACCGTCAGGCGGGATCTGCAGCGCCTCACCCTGGGTCTGTGCATCCTGGCGGTGGAGGTGCTTCTCCCTCGCACCGTGGCCTACCCCGGCAAAGACGAGTTTGCGCAGGGGCTGGCAGGCAGCTGTTTGACCCAGTGGCAGCGGCGAGGCAAATATCTTCTGGGATCCCTGGACTCTGGAGCGGTTCTGGGCGTGCATCTGCGCATGACCGGGCAACTGCTCTGGGTTCAGGGATCCGCGCCTTTGCCGATCCACACTCGCGTCCGGCTGCATTTGGAGCAGGGGTGGGAGCTGCGCTTTGTTGATCTGCGCACCTTTGGCCAGATGTGGCTGGTGCCCGCCGGGGTGGAGCCGGAGACGGTGATCCCTGCCCTGCAGAGCTTGGGGCCGGAGCCGCTTTCGCCGGCCTTTTCCGAGGCCTATTTCCAAGCTGCCTTGCAGAAGAGCCGCCGCCCCATCAAAGCCGCCTTGCTGGATCAGTCGCTGGTGGCGGGGGTGGGCAACATCTACGCCGACGAGGCCCTGTTTCTGAGCGGCATCCACCCCTCAACACCCGCCGCGCAGCTTTCCGACGCTGCCAAGAGCCGCCTGCGAGAAAGCCTGATCCAGGTGTTACGGGCCGGGCTGGAGCAGCGGGGCACCACCCTGCGGGATTACCGGGATCTGCGTGGGCTCAACGGCAACTACCAGGGGCAGGCGTGGGTGTACGGTCGAGAAGGGGATCCCTGTCGCCTCTGTGGCACCCCCATTCAGCGGAGTAAGCTCTCGGGCCGCTCGGCCCACTTTTGCCCCCGCTGCCAGCCGCCTCCAGGCCGGGTTGAGACTTGATGGCCTATCTCCCGCCAACGGCTATAGTTCTAGGTTGATCTCCAGCTCCCCTCTCCCTCTGGGAGAGGGGCCGGGGGTGAGGGTCAGCCAGGAGGGATCCCCGTGAAAAAAATGGCATGGTCCCAGTGCTGGGTCGGTCTCCTCGGCGGGGTGGTCGGGATCGCGGCACTTCCTGTTTTTGCCCAACTGGAGCTGGATGCCCAACTGGGCCGATCCCAGGTTGTTGCCCCCAGCAAAGATTGCCCCGCCTGCGATCTGACGGGAGCCGAGCTGCCGGGAGTGGATTTGAGCGGCGCCAACCTGAAAGAAGCCATCCTCAGGCAGGCCAACCTGCAAGCTGCCGACCTCTCTCAGGCGATCCTCAACTTGGCCGATTTGCGCGGCGCCAACTTGCGCGGCTCGGATCAGGGCGGGGCCTTTCTGTGGGAAGCCGATCTCAGCCAGACCAACCTGCAGCAGACCAATCTCACCGGCGCCAACCTGCAGGTGGCCAACCTCAGCGGCGCCGACTTGCGCGGGGCCGTCCTCGTCGGTGCCGACCTCACAGGAGCCAACCTGCGCCAGGCCGATCTGCGCGGGGCCGACCTGCGCGGCGCTTTTTTGGAAGCAGCCGATCTGACAGGCGCCCTCTACAACGCCCAAACCCAACTGGATCCCACCCTGAACCCCGGCGCCCGCGGCATGGTCTTTGTGAAAAACTAGCTCCCCTGTCCCTGAGGGAGAGGGGCTGGGGGTGAGGGCTAGCTCCCTCTTTTGGGCAGATTAAGCTTAGCCCTCTCATAGGCCGGGATCCCCTGCCATGAGTTCCCCTGTCCGGGTTCTGATTGCCGACGACCATCCCCTGTTTCGGCTGGGGCTAAAGTTTGCCCTGCAAGCGCAAGGATTTGAGGTGGTGGCCGAAGCCGAGACGGGATCCCAGGCCGTTGAGTACTGCCGCCGTTGCCCCGTCGAGGTGGCCCTTTTGGATGTGCGCATGCCGGATGGAGACGGGATCCTGGCCTGCCAGCAGATTGTCGAGCTGGGCCTGCCGGTGGTGGTGATGATGACTACTTTTCAAGAGCCGGCTTTGATCGAGTCAGCGCGGCGGGCTGGGGCCAAAGGCTACCTCTCCAAAGAAACCGACCCAGCGGAGCTGGCCCGCGTCATTCGCCAGATCTTGGCCAACCCCGACCGAGACTGGCTGCCCGCCCCCAAAGAACTGCCCAAGCTCACCCCCCGCGAGCTGTGTGTGCTGCAACTGATGAAGGAGGGCCTGGCCAACAAGCAGATTGCCCGCCGCCTCGGCCTCAGCATCGAAACCGTGAAAGAATACGCCAGCGCCGCCTACCGCAAGCTGGACGCCAATGACCGCGTCACCGCCCTGCTCAAGGCGCAACAACTGGGGATTTTGTAAAAGGATTCTGAGAATTTCTTAAAAATCTTGAACTTGAAAAGGGCAAGCCAGCACCTCCCCCCAGAGGTGGGGATGTTTGAAACTTCGGATCCCTTGCATACTGTTGCTATCCTGGCGTTCCCCCAGAGGCTACTTCTTTTTCTCCGTTATCCGAGATACGGCCATGTCTGCTCCTTCCCCGCTGTTGCTCAAACTTGCCCTGCGCCTGCTCAGCTCTCTGAAGATCCCGGTGGATCGGCGCAGGATCCGCGAGCGCGGCTTTGTGCTGCCGGTCGCCATCTTAATTGTGCTGGTGTTGAGCTTGGTCACGGTGGGCCTGCTGACCCGCTCCACCCAGCGCAACATCCAAACCCAGGTGGAACGGGCGGGGCAGACGGTTAGCCGGCAACTGAACGCCGCCATCGACCGGGCACGGGCCAAGATCGACTACCTGATACGCGATCCCCGCCTGCCCGCAAGCAACCCCACCGATGCCCAATTGGTTGAGGCTTTGATTAACGATGGGGCGGGAGAGCTGATCCCGCGGGATGAGAACGATCCCTACATCCTCCCCGATGAAACCCAGTTCGTAATTACAACCAACATCGAGGTAGAGGATCCCAACAACCCCGGGCAAACCCTGCCCGTGCCGGTGCGGGCGCCGGCCTGGTGGTTTTTGGTGGACACCGACAACAACGGCGTCAACGACTCCGTAACTGCCTACACCATTCTCAACACCCGTCGGGCTGCTGGCGCCGGCTTTGAGGATAGCCAGCTAACGGATACGGAGCGGGCGCGGCGCCTGATGATCCGCAGTGGCCCCCTACAGGGCTCCGCTCTGGGCCCTTGTACCGATAACCCCGCTCAGCAGACGATTAACCCCAACGTGGGGGACTGGTTCCAGGTGGGCACGGCGCTGTACAAGCCCTTTCAGGTCTTTGCCGTTACCTTGCCGCTTGAGGGGGCCGACTCCACCACCCGCGCCATTTCGGCTT
>NZ_JANSHG010000083.1:0-11021 GCF_047461555.1 Synechococcus sp. WC101 | reverse complement strand
TGGTAGTAGACACTCACGCCCTTGGGCTCGCGGCTGACGATCCCTGCCTGCGCCAGGATCTTGAGATGTTTGGAAACGTTGGCCTGGCCCATGCCAGTGGCCTCTAGGATTTGGGTGACGTTCTTGGGCCCCGAGCGCAACTGACACAGGATCTGCAGGCGGCTGGGCTCCGCCAAAACCTTGAAGTACTCCGCCACGCTGGTCAGCACCTCTGGCGTCAGGGTCAACTGGCGCTCGTCTTTGCCGCCTTTCGCGAGCTCGTCCCCATCCATAGACCGTCTTGAGGGCTGTGCTGGCTTGATTTTAACACTAAATGGTTATATAGTGTTTCCAGAGGCCCAAATTGCGTTCAGGTCTTTGCCAACAGACAGAAGGGTAACATGCTATTTCGCCAACTGTTCGACGCCGAGACAAGCACTTACACCTACTTAGTTGCAGACCCAAACACCCGCGAGGCGGCGCTGGTGGATCCCGTTTTGGAGCAGGTGGAGCGGGACTTGAAGTTAATTCGAGAGCTGGGTCTGACCTTGAAGTACTGCTTGGAAACCCACGTCCACGCCGATCACATCACCGGCACTGGCAAGCTGCGCGAGCTGACCGGCTGCCAAGGGGTGGTGCCGGTTCAGGCCAAGGCGCAATGTGCGGATCGCTTTATCGGCCATGGGGAAACGCTGCAGGTGGGATCCATTGTCATCGAGGCCATCGCCACCCTGGGCCACACCGACAGCCACATGAGCTACCGCGTCCATGGGGATCGCATTCTCACCGGAGACTCCTTGCTCATTCGCGGCTGTGGGCGCACGGATTTCCAAAGTGGAGATCCCGGCCTGATGTACGACCACGTTACGCAGCACCTGTTTACCCTGCCAGACGAGACGCTGGTCTATCCCGGCCACGACTACCGTGGGCACACCGTCTCCACCATTGGCGAAGAGAAGCGCTGGAACCCCCGCTTTGTGGATCTACAGACGGGCAAGCTGCGTTCGCGGGAGAGCTTCATCGCCTTGATGAATAGCCTCAACCTGCCTCAGCCCAAGAAGATCCAGGAAGCCCTGCCCGCCAACGAGCAGTGCGGCCAAGTGGCAGCCGCGGTTTAGTGGGGCAAACCCTCTTGGGTGGGAGAGCCTGGCTGTAAAGCCTGCGGGGCTAGCTAGACTTCTCTGAGCTGGCGGGTCAGAAGGGGGAGGGTCGAGAGTGGATCCAGAAAGTCTCTATGAGAAGGATTTCTATGCTTGGACTCAGCAACAAGCTCAATTTCTGCGGGAGCGGGCTTGGGAGAAGCTAGACCTGCCCCATTTGATTGAGGAGATGGAATCGTTGGGCAGGCAACAGCGGCAAGAGCTGCGCAACCGGCTAGGGGTTTTGGTGGGGCACCTCCTGAAATGGGAGTATCAGCCGCAGGCTAGATCGGTAAGCTGGCTTCTTACCCTACAGGTGCAGCGACAGGAAGTTCTGGATCTATTGGAAGAAAACCCCAGCTTGAGGCCCTATTTGCCGGAGGCCATCTCCAAGTCTTACTTGAGGGCGCTGCAGCTGGCCCTGGAAGAGACAAAGCTGCCCAGAAAGACTTTTCCCAAGACCTGTCCTTATTCTCCCGAGCAAATCCTGGATAGCCAGTTTTATCCTGGCAAGCCCAGCAGGCTGCTTGAGGAGGAGGGCTAGTCAGAATACCACGTTCTACCCAAGGAGGAAACCAATGACCGCAGCCCAACAGAGTCCTACGCCTTCCGCTCAGCAGGAACGGGATCCCCGTCTTAAGGAGATCGACGCCCTGACCTTGAAGCAGTGGCTAGATCAGTGGCGGGTGCACCTGATCGACGTGCGGGAGCCGGCAGAATACCACGACGAGCGGATCCCGGGGGCGATCAACATGCCTCTGTCTAGCTTTGATCCGGCCAAGGTGCCCGCCTCGACGCCGGAAAAACCGGTGGTGTTGCAGTGCCGCATGGGCAGCCGCTCCATCCGCGCCGGCTGTCAGTTGCTGGAGTACGGCTGGCCGGAAGCGATGAGCCTAAAGGGCGGGATCGAAGCCTGGAAGGCCGCCAAGCTGCCCACCACCCGCACCCGCAACGCCCCCATCTCGCTGATGCGGCAGGTTCAAATTGCGGCGGGATCCCTGGTGGTGGCCGGCACCCTGCTGGGAGCTTTTGTCCATCCGGCCTGGCTGCTGCTGAGCGGCTTTGTGGGAGCCGGGCTGGTGTTTGCCGGGATCACCAACACCTGTGGTCTGGCGCTGCTTTTGGCCCGCATGCCCTGGAACCGAGGTCAGACGCTATGAGCAGCGAGATCCCGTCCGCCTCTTCTACAAAGCAGGGGATCTGGGCGCGCTACCTGCCCTTTGCCAAGGATTCCTTGTGGTGGCTTCGCTATTGGCGAGAGGATCTGCCGGGGGATCTGATTGCCGGCCTGGTCACGGCCATTCTCCTTGTGCCCCAGAGCATGGCCTACGCGCTGCTGGCCGGGCTGCCTCCCCAGGCGGGCCTCTACGCCAGCATCCTGCCGGTGATCGCCTACGGCTTTCTGGGATCCAGCCGGGCTTTGTCGGTGGGGCCGGTGGCCATCATCTCCCTGCTGGTGGCCGCGGGCTTGGAGCCGCTGGCGGAGCCGGGCAGCCCGGAGTATGGCCGGCTGGCGCTGGGCTTGGCCCTGGAAGCGGGCTTGATCCAAGTAGGGGTAGGTCTGCTGCGCTTGGGGTTTCTGGCCAATTTCTTGAGCCACTCAGTGGTAACAGCCTTCGGCAGCGCGGCAGCCTTGATCATCGCCTTCAGCCAGCTCCGCCATCTGCTGGGGGTGAAGATCGCCAACACCGAGTCCTTCTGGCTGCTGCTGCAACGGCTTTGGCAGAGCCTGGAGGGGGTAAACTGGGTCACTCTGGGGCTGGGGCTGTTGGCCATCGCCCTCTTGGTGTACGCCCAGCGGAAGCTCCCAGCGCAACTGCGCCGCCTCCCGCCCCTCTGGGTCCTGATCCTCACCAAGGGCGCTCCCTTGGGGGCCGTCTTCCTGACGACGCTGCTGGTGTGGGGGTTGAACCTCTCAGAGAGAGCGGGGGTGGCGGTGGTGGGATCCATTCCGGCTGGCCTGCCCTCCCTGGCCTTCCCTTGGCTGAGCTGGGCAGAGTGGAGAGCTTTGCTGCCCACAGCTTTGGCCATCAGCTTGGTGGGCTTTACGGAAAGCTATGCGGTGGGGCAGTCGCTGGCCAGCCAGCGGCGCCAGAAAGTGGATCCCAACCAGGATCTGGTGGCCCTGGGGGTGGCCAACCTGGCGGCAGCCGTGAGTGGTGGCTACCCGGTAACCGGTGGGATCAGCCGCTCGGTGGTTAACGCTCAGGCCGGGGCCAACAGCGGCCTGGCCTCGGTGGTCACGGGATCCCTGATAGCCCTGGCGGTGAGCTGGCTGATGCCTCTGTTTACCTTCCTGCCCCAGACGACCCTAGCAGCTATTGTGCTGGTGGCAGTGCTGGGACTGGTGGATTTTCACCCCTTGCTGCAGAGCTGGCGCTACGACTGCGGCGATGCCTTGGTTTGGTTGGTTACCTTTGCCAGCGTGCTGGGGATCGGGGTGGAGCCGGGGATTGGGCTGGGGGTGCTGGTTTCCATCCTGCTCTTTCTTTGGCGGGCCAGCCGTCCCCACATCGCCATTGTTGGCCAGGTGCCGGGCACCGAGCACTACCGCAACGTGCTGCGCCATGAGGTGCTTACCGATCCGCGCATCCTGGCAGTGCGGGTGGATGAAAGCCTGTTTTTTGCCAACGCCGCCTACCTGCAGGAGTATCTGCTGCAAGAGGTGGCAGCGCGGCCAGCATTGGAACAGGTGCTGCTGGTGGCCAGCGCCATTAACTTCATCGACGGCAGCGCTTTGGAGGCCCTGGCCCAGTTGGTAGAACGTCTGCAGCAAATGGGGGTGGGCTTTGCCCTGGCCGAGGTGAAGGGGCCGGTGATGGATCGCCTCAAAAGGGCTGGGTTTGTGGAGAAAGTGGGCGCCGAGCGCTTCTTCTTGTCGACCCACCAGGCGATGCAGGTTCTCAAGTCTCAGACGAACTCTATGCCGGCAGCCGCTTCCGGATGAGCACAATCGGCGTTTGCTCTGCCGCATTGCCGGCTGGGTTCTTGCGCAGCGCCTGCTCCACCAGCTCCTCCTCCACGCCAGGGCTGGTTGCCAGAACGCTTACTTCGCCTAGATCGTTGGCATCGACAATGGCCACCTCGTAGCCGGTCTGGGCATGGAGCTCGGCCACCAGCTTGGCCGGATCCCGCGGCCCCAAGACGATGAACTGGTCGTAGGGGGGCAAAGTGCCGGTGACATCGTCGATCAAGGCCGCCTGCTCCCCCGCCAGGGCGTAGAAGGCTCCGCGGATCCCCAGCAATTTGGCCAGGGATCCGACGACAAAAGCCCCCAACACCCGCCAGGCCCCCGAACAGTCGATCAACGTCTGCATCCCATAGCAGCTTGAGAGACTGGTTTTGGAAGGGAAGAAGTAGCAGAGGGTGCGGGCCAGCCAGCCGGGCTGCACCTGCAGGGGATGGCGAAAGTTGCCCTGGACGATGGCCGCCGCGCTTTCCGAGATGGCCACAATATCGCCGGGCTGGATATGGGGGCCTACGTAGTGCCGCAGCACCTCGGCTAGGTCGTCGCTGGGGGTAAGCAGATGGGTGGGAACAGGAGCCCAACTCACCAGCCCCTGCTGCTGCCAGGCCAGCTCCGGCAAGGGCTCCACTTCCTGCAAGGGCAGGATCAGGTGGCTGGTCTTCAGGGTGCGCCGTTGCCGCCCGTACTGGATGTAGTCCAACTCCAGCCAGGCCGAGCGCAAATCTGCCAGCCCTTCCCCCTCTAGCTCGATCTCGACTTCTAAGCCGGTCTGGCTTTGGGGGGAGATGATGTAGGCCTGCCAGTAGTTGTCTGGGCGGGGGGGCAGATCCGGATGGCGGGAGCGCAGGCGGATCCTACTTTGGATCCCTTCGAGGGAGCCGGCGCTGAGCAGATGCAGCCGCGGCTGCACCTGGGCCAAGGTGACCTCAAAAAGGGGGTTGAGGTTGCGGGCCACAAACTCGGCCTGGATAAGCCAGCGATGAGGGCTGAGGCGGCTGAGGCGCCAGCTCTGGGGCTCCACCAGCAGACAGTCGGCGGGGCGCGTCTTCAGCCAGTACAGCAACGTCGCCACACTTAGGAGCAGCCCGGCCACCACCTGGATCCAGGCCGAGGGATCCCAAAGCCAGCGCCCGATCCCCCAGAGGCTCAAGACCATGCCAGCCAATACGCCAGCCACCACACCTCGGCTCACCATCCGAATGGTTGCCATTGGGATCCCACTCCTTAAACCCTGCTCAAGTCTGCCCCTTCCTTCAGGCCTGCACCCTAGACTACAGGTACGCTCCCCAGCCCTAGCCATCCTACCGGGAAACCGCCAGCACCCTGTAGCAGGATCCCTATCTACACCTTCATCTCAAACAGTTAGACTAAAAATAGATTGCACCCTAAGTTTTCTGCCGCATCCTTTGGAGGTTGCCCATGGCCCAAAAACAGCAGTTCAAGAGCTTTGACGACATGATCCAGGGATCCAAAACTCCCATTCTGGTGGACTTTTACGCTACCTGGTGTGGTCCCTGTCAGGTGATGGCTCAGGTGTTGGAGCAGGTGAAGCCGCAGGTGGGGGATGCTATTTCCTTCGTGAAGGTGGATATAGATAAATACCCCAACATTGCTGCCCGCTGGGGGATCTACGCTGTGCCGACTCTCATCCTGTTCAAAGACGGGAAGCCGGTTGACCGCATCGAGGGGCTGTTGCAGCCTCGCGCCCTGGTGGAGCGGTTGCGGGCGCAGATCGGCCTGCCGGTCAGCTAAGGGCAGATAGACCTTGAGGGCGTTTTGGCAGGAGCTTGAGGCGGGGCCGGTTCTCCAAGTTCACCAGGCGGGAGAGGTGCCCTACCGCAGGGCGTGGGCTTGGCAGCAAGTCAGGTTGGCCCAGATGATCCGCGATCCCCAGGTGCCAGATGGGCTTTTGTTGCTCACCCACCCGCCGGTCTACACCCTGGGGGCGGGGGCCGATCCCAAGTTTCTCAAAAGCCTGGCTGGACAGATAGGATCTCCAGACACTCAGCCAGAGTCCCCTGTTACTGAGGGGCCGGAGATCCTGCGGGTGGAGCGGGGCGGCGAAGTGACCTACCACGGGCCGGGCCAGTGGGTGGGTTATGCCCTGCTCAACCTAAAGCGCCATAGGACTGTCTACGGCTCCCACGGCCAGCCGGATCTGCATCGCTACCTGCGCCACCTAGAAGAGGTGCTCATCCAGACTGTGGCCCACTTCGGCCTGCAGGGGGAGCGGATCCCTGGCCTAACAGGGGTTTGGGTGCAAGGCCACAAGGTGGCGGCCATCGGCATCAAGGTCTCCCGCTGGGTTACCTACCACGGCTTTGCCCTCAACGTTTGTCCGGATCTAGCTGCCTTCCAAGCCATCGTGCCCTGTGGGATCCCTGACCGGCCCGTGGGATCCCTGGTGCAGTTTTGTCCGGGGGTGACGATGGCTGCCGTGGCCCCAGTTTTGGTGCAATCTTTTTGTGAAGTTTTCGGGCTGCAGGCCCAGGCCGTTTCCCTGGCCGAGTGGTTGGGAGAACCTCGGTTTGCCTAACTCCGAGATGGTTCTAGATCCAATCCAAGGGCGACTACTCCACCCCCAACTGGCGCAGCAGTTGCTGCAGGATGGTTTGGTCGGCAAAGTTGCCGCTCTTGGAAAAGAGAGCCAAAGCCTGGCGAAAGTCGGCCATGGCAGCCTCTCGATCCCCCAGTTGCAAGTGGGCTACGCCGCGACTGAAGTAGGCTTCCGGGATCCCTGGATCCAACTGGATGGCCCGCTCCGCATCGGCCAGGGCCTTTTGGGGCTGGCGCAACTGGTTGTAAACGTAGCTGCGGTTAACGTAGGCTGGCGCATAGGTGGGATCCAACTGCACCGCCCGATCCAGATCGGCCAAAGCGGCCACCGTATCCCCGCGCAGCAACTTGAGGGATCCCTGCCAGTTGAACTCGGAAGCGGTGTTTGGGGCCGAGGTCTTCTCAGGAGGAGTTGGGGAGGCAGGCAAAGGGATGGCAGGGGCAGAAGCTAAAAATGCCGCCAAGCAACCTATCAGCGCTACCCTTCCCCCTCGACGCTTCATCGTGCCCCGCACCGCTGACCACGCTCTCTTTGGCTCCTAAATCTATCCAGTATAGACTGCCGGCAAGAACGGCGATTGTTGAGCTTTAGCAAAAGAAGAAATGTCAGGGGAGCAAAAGCCGTGCTGGAATCCAAAACGATCCTCAGCTTTTTGGACAAAACGTAGGTTTGCAGACATAGCCGTAGAGCGCCCCCGCGCTTCCCATGTTAACTAGCTTTCCATCACCAATCTCACAGCCATGTCCCTCCCTGGACAACGCCCTGGACTCTTCGGCTGCCCAAGCTCTTTTTCCCGGCTCGGCGCAGCTCCAACGGTCATCTGCCCACTCCCTGCCGCTCCCTCGACACCGCAAGCCAAGCTCGCAGGGATCCCTTATCGGCTTTTCTTCGAGCGGGGGCGCCAAACGCTAAAATAGCTTGGCTTAGCCTATCGTACCGACGGAAAAGACGCCTTGATCGAGCGCTACACTCTGCCGGAAATGGGCCAGATCTGGTCCACTGCCCACAAGCTCCAGACCTGGCTGCAGGTGGAGCTGGCTGTCTGTGAAGCGCAAGCGGAGCTGGGGCGGATCCCGCAAGAAGCCCTGCAGGAGATCAGAGCCAAAGCCGCCTTTGACCCGGCGCGGGTTTTGGCAATCGAGGCGGAAGTCAAGCACGATGTTATTGCCTTCCTAACCAACCTCAACGAGCATGTGGGCGAGGCGGGGCGCTACATCCACCTGGGCTTGACCAGCTCGGATGTGTTGGATACAGCCCTGGCCCTGCAGCTTGTGGCCTCGGTTGAGATCCTGCAAGCTCGCCTGGCCGATCTCATCGCTGCTTTGCGCGAGCAGGCCCGCCGACACCGCCACACCCTGATGATTGGCCGCACCCACGGCGTCCACGCCGAGCCCATCACCTTTGGCTTCAAGCTGGCCGGCTGGCTGGCCGAGTGCCTGCGCCATCAGGAGCGCCTGGCGCGCCTGCGGGAGGTGGTGGCCGTGGGCAAGATCTCCGGCGCCGTGGGCACCTACGCCAATGTGCCTCCCCAGGTGGAGCAGTTGGCCTGCGCCCGCTTGGGGCTCAAGCCGGATACGGTCTCAACCCAGGTGATCTCGCGGGATCGCCACGCCGAGTATGTGCAGACCTTGGCTTTGATTGGCTCTTCTCTGGAGCGCTTTGCCACCGAGATCCGCCACCTGCAGCGGACAGAGGTGCTGGAGGCCGAAGAGTACTTTGCCCCCGGCCAAAAGGGATCCTCCGCCATGCCCCACAAGCGCAACCCCATCAAGTCTGAACAGCTGACAGGGATCGCCCGCCTTCTACGGGGGTATGCCGTCTCGGCCCTGGAAAACATTCCCCTCTGGCACGAGCGGGACATCTCCCACAGCTCGGTGGAGCGGGTGATCCTGCCCGATGCCTCCATCCTCTGCCACTACCTGCTGGTCAACATGGCGGATCTGGTGCGCCACCTGCAGGTTTACCCTGCCAACATGGAGCGCAACCTCACCCTCTACGGCGGTGTCGTCTTCAGCCAGCAGGTGCTTTTGGCGTTGGTCGAAAAAGGCCTCAGTCGCGAGGAAGCCTATCGCCTGGTGCAGGAAAACGCGCACCGTGCCTGGAACCACCCTGAAGGGGACTTCTGCGCCAACTTGCTGGCAGATCCCCGGGTGAGAGCCCACCTGAGCGAAGCCGAGCTGCAGGCCTGCTTTGATCCCCAGCGCCACCTCACCCACCTCGACGAGATCTTTGCCCGCCTGGGCCTTTGAGGATCCCCTATGGTTTGGCAGCGGCAGCACGTTTTGAGCCTGGCGGATTTTACTCCGGAAGAGTACCAGATCGTTTTGCAAACCGCCGCCAGCTTTCAGGAAGTGCTGACCCGGCGGCTGCCCAAAGTGCCCACCCTGCAGGGGAAGGTGGTGGTGACGCTGTTTTTCGAGCCCTCCACCCGCACCCGCAACAGCTTTGAGCTGGCGGCCAAGCGCCTCTCAGCCGATGTGCTCAATTTTTCCCCCGGCACCTCTTCTCTGAGCAAGGGGGAAACCATCCTGGATACCGTTCGCACCTTCTTGGCCATGGGATCCGATTTGCTCATTGTCCGCCACGCCCAGGCGGGGGTGCCGCAGCAGTTGGCCGCCGAGATCGACCGCCGCGGATCCCCAGCGGGGGTGCTGAACGCGGGAGATGGCCTGCACGAGCATCCTACCCAGGGTTTGCTGGATCTATTCACTCTCTGTAGCCACCTAGATCCGCAGCGACCTCGCCCGGAGCTGCTCCAGGGGGTGAAAGTGGCCATCGTCGGCGACATCCTCCACTCGCGGGTAGCCCGCTCTAACCTCTACGCTCTGGTGGCCGCTGGCGCAGACGTCCACCTGGCCGGCCCACCCACCCTGTTGCCCAAAGATTTTGCCCAGTTTGTGCCTGGCCATACTCTGCCGGTGCACTGGCAGTTGGAGCCGGCCCTGGAAGGAGCCCGCTTTGTCATTGCCCTGCGCCTGCAGCAGGAGCGGATGAGCGAATTCCTCCTCCCCAGCCTGCAGGAATACCACCACCTTTTCGGCCTCACCCGGCAGCGGCTGCGCCTGTGCCATCCCGAAGTGAGGGTTTTACACCCCGGCCCGGTCAACCGCGGCGTGGAACTTAGCTCTGAGGTGATGGAGGATCCCGGCTTGAACCTGATTGAGCAGCAGGTCACCCACGGCGTGGCGGTGCGCATGGCCCTGCTGTACCTCATGGGGGGCGGGCGGATCCCGGCCTAGAGTCCCGCTCTCTTTCTGGGTGGGGAACTCTGGGAGCCGTTTCACGTCTAGAGCACTGGGGCCAACCTTCTAGCCAATTCTCTCTGCCAAAACCGGAGAAAATCTCCGGGCATAGCTCTTCCTAACCTGCTAAAGCTATGTACAAACCTCCAAAAGGAGGAAAGCTTTCTTTGCATTAAAACTTACCTAGCCCAGATCTAAGCTGAGACTTGCTCTTCACTTTCTCAGCGACAGCTTCTATTAAAAATTAAGGCCATCTGTTGAGCTGTCGCGTAATCTGAAAGACTTGCCATACAAGCTTTCCATTGGATCCTGAGGTTCAGGATCCTTATTTTGCCGGGATCCAAGCTGCTCGAAGCTTCCAGATGGAAAACCAGGTCTTTGTAACCAGTCAGCACACTCAAAAAATATCGACTTTTTCTCTCGATTTAACCTAAGCTTAACCTTAAAGTACTCTTTTCTTAACCTTGAAGTTATAAGGTTGTAAATGTCGATTGGCAACAGACATTCCTATGCGATCCCTGCTTTCTGCTTCTATCTTCTCCCTCACTGCCTTGGCGGTGGGATCCCTGTCGCTGGCTCCTGCCCAAGCTCAAGTGGTGCAAATCTCCGGTGCGGGCGCGACCTTCCCGGCTCCTCTGCTGCAGCGGTGGTTCGATACCTACAACCGTACCGTGGACTCTAATGTGCAAGTTAGCTACCAGTCCGTCGGTAGCGGTGCCGGCTTGGAGCAAGTGATCAACGGCACCGTGGACTTTGGCGTTTCGGAAGCCCCCTTCTCTGGCGCCCGGCTGGAAAGCTTCCGCTCGAAGTACGGCTATGAGCCCCTGCAGTTGCCTCTGGGGGGTGGCGCCATCGAGTTTGCCTACAACTTGCCCGGCATCGAAGATGGACAGCTCATCCTCAAGCGGGCAACCTACTGCGGCATTGTTACCGGCGAGATCACCCGCTGGGATGACCCGCGCATCAAAGCTGACAACCCCGACATCGCCAACAAGCTGCCGGCCAAGGACATCACCTGGGTGCACCGCTCGGATGGTTCCGGGACAACCTTCGTGTTCACCAACCACCTCAAAGCCGTCTGCCCCAACTGGGCTGCGGGCGCAGGGACTTCCGTTGAGTGGCCGGTCGGCATTGGT